>UQPL01000056.1:0-10947 GCA_900542895.1 uncultured Collinsella sp.
GTATCAGATGATGACCCTTCGGTTAAGAGATATATAAAGATCGGTCACCTGTAAGTGTCTATCTACCCGCGCTTTTGCTATATAAACCAGCGCTTCAGATAAAAAGAGGGAGCGCCGCGCACAACGCGACACTCCCCTAGCGATTCAAGAGAATCTATTAGGCCTCGAGAGCCTTCTTGGCGATGGTAGCCAGCTCGTTGAAGGACTCGATGTCCTCGTAAGCCATCTGAGCCAGGACCTTGCGGTCGAGCTCGATGCCGGCGACCTTCAGGCCGTGCATGAACTGAGAGTAAGAGATGTCGTTCAGGCGAGCAGCAGCGTTGATACGGGTGATCCAGAGAGAACGGATCTCGCGCTTCTTGTTGCGGCGATCACGATACTGATACTGCAGGGAGTGCTGGACCTGCTCTTTAGCATGCTTGTAAGTACGCGAAGCGGCACCGTAGTAACCCTTCGCACGATGCATAACGGTACGGCGCTTCTTCTTGGCGGCAACAGCGCGCTTAATACGTGCCATGTTCTATCAACTCCTAGACGGTAAAACGAAAAACGGGAACGCGAACTTAAGCGAGACGCGACTTGATGACCTTGCGGTCGGCAGCGGCGATCTCGGTCTCCTGACGGAAGCCACGCTTACGCTTGGTGGACTTCTTGCTCAGGATGTGGCTCTTGAAAGCCTTGGCGCGCATAAGCTTGCCGGTACCAGTCTTGCGGAAACGCTTCTTGGTGCCGCTGTGGGACTTCATCTTAGGCATGAAATACTCCTTAATCGGTTACAGAACACTAGTTACTTGGTATCGCTTGCCGCTTTATCCTCATCGAAGGCGCCCTTAATCGGGGCGAGCAGCATAAGCATGTTACGGCCTTCCATCTTAGGCTTGGACTCGACCGTAGCGTAAGGCTTGAGATCCTCGGCGAGACGCTCGAGAACGTTAAGGCCCTGCTCCGGGTGAGCCATCTCACGGCCGCGGAACATGATGGTGATCTTAACGCGTGCGCCCTTCTTGAGGAAACGCAGAACGTGGCCCTTCTTGGTCTCGTAGTCGCCAACGTCGATCTTGGGTCGGAACTTCATTTCCTTGACCTCGACCTTGGACTGGTTCTTACGAGCAGCCTTGGCCTTCATGGCCTGCTGGTACTTGAACTTACCGTAGTCCATGACCTTGCAGACCGGCGGCTCCGCGTTGGGAGCGATCTCGACTAGGTCGAGACCCTGATCGTCGGCGACGCGCTGGGCATCGCGGATGGCGAACAGGCCGAGCTGAGAGCCATCGACGCCAATCAAACGGCACGAAGATGCAGTGATCTCGTCGTTGATGCGGGTGTCATCAGACTTAGCTATTTTCCCTACCTCCATTCATAAAAAAATAACCCGGCGCTTCTCAGCAACCAGGTCGTACACATAGAGTTCCTCGATTTGAGGAAGGGAATCTAAGTTGTATGACCAGTCAGCTGCTCATTGGCGCCAAAAGGTGGGAACCCTCGGGTTCCTCTTTAGGGCATTGCGCGAACAACGCCTTGCGAATAATAACACGTACAGCGCGTTATCACATTACGTACACGAAAAAGGGGGCCGCAACCCCCTTGAACGTTCACTTGCATGTATGGTGCCCGAGGCGAGACTCGAAGGGCCTTCGCTTCGCGAAGCCCCGGGCTTCGGACGCGCGGCGCCCTCGCCACGCGCCGCTACAAACAGGCCGCAGGCCTGTTTGCTTAACGCTTCGCGCGCTCACGCGAGTTCGGCACGAAAAAGGGGGCCGCAACCCCCTTGAACGCTCACTTGCATGTATGGTGCCCGAGGCGAGACTCGAACTCGCACGTTGTTGCCAACGGTGGATTTTGAGTCCACTGCGTCTGCCAATTCCGCCACTCGGGCACGTAATGCGTGAGTTAGTTTATCACAGCTTTCTACCGATTAGTCCGAAAATGGAACTTCGAGCATTTCGATGAGTTCGACTGTGCGGAGCATCTCGCGCTGACGGCATCCGCGACCGTCGACCGAAGCCTCACCCATCTGGTTATCGTAAGGGTCCTCGCGCATGCCGTCGAAAGAGGGCTCAAACTCTGCCTGGAATCGATTGTTGGCCACCATACGCCACGGGTCGAGATTGCCAAAGTAGTGACGGCGGCGCCACTCCTCCCCCATCCTGCGAGCAGAAGATCCAAATGACACGTCGGCGTTGAGCCAACCGGTCTGCGGCGTATAGAACTCTGCCCAGTCGTGCGACCCCACCGAATCGGGCGCAACGTACAGGCCGCTCTGCCAACGGGCAGGCACGCCCGCGATACGGCACATGGTGATAAACGTGAGCGCCATAACTCCGCAATCGCCGCGGAGCGAATGCGCGCAGTCATCGGCAATAGATCCCAAAAGCAAGTACGGCGGCTGATAGCGATAGTCGATATGTTGCGTCAGATAATCATAGATAGCACGAGCGCGATCGAGCGGATCCTCGAGTCCGTCAACAACACCGGCCGTCAGCTGCTGCAGATACGGCGTGAATGCAATGTGCGGACGGTCCTCAGAAATATCTTCGGGCAACGGCGCGTCCATACACGGATGCGACGGAAGCGCACCCCCATAAATATCGCGATAAGCGGCATTGATTTGATAGCGATAAGTCACCGAGAATGAGCGCTCACTCGAAGAAGACCACGAGGCGGTACGCGCCGAAGCGTTCGCGGGAGCAACAGCACCCTCCGGCGTCATGTCGAGAATCTCGACCTGAGACTGTTGGCGGCAGGTGGCGGCTACGGGAAGCCAAGCGCGAACGGTCTCCCCCTCTAGAGCGCCGGGGACAAACAAGGACGCCTTAAGCGTAATAACGCGAGTCAATCCGTTTTGTGACTCCATCTCCTTGAGCATCTCGTTGCGCAGTGCAATTCCGTCCGTAGGATCGGGACGCATGCCGGGAACCTCTTTGGGATATACGCGAAGCGAATCGAGGAAGTTGTCGAGAACGAACAGCTCGCCATCGATAAAGCGCCAGTCAATACGCTTACGGTCAATCAGATCGTCAAACTGCTCCTCGGTAAACCCAGGCCACTCCTCGCGGATCATCGCAATAGCTCGATCGCGCGACACCGAAAAATGAAGCGGCGTCTCAAGCATGCGATACCGCTCGGCACGAACGCAGGCAGCCAGCGAAGGCTCAGGGTTCTGCTCCAAAAGGCGATCGCAGGCGGCAACAGCCTGCGTCAAATACCCGGCATCCTTAAGACGAAGAATCTCAGGCGGTAGCCCAATATCGAGATGGCGAAAGTCATCGCAGCAAACATCAACAGAGCAACCAACAGGACCCTCGTCAATAACCTTCCCATCCGAAGGCAACACATTAACAACAGCCATACCAAACTCCAAGTCATTAGAACGCTTGAAGTCCATTGTAGCGAGATAAAAAGAAAGCCCCAACAAGGGAGCCATCAACACCGCCGAACGGTAGTCAAAAAAAGAATTCAGCCCAGTAACCCTGCGGCGTTAAACGAAGGAAGCCCCGTCCCCCGGAACTGTTTCCTTGGCGCGACTTCTGGCGAAGCCAGGTGAGCGCAAAGGAAACAGTGTAGGGGGACGGGGCTTCCGACGGGAAGTTTAGCGACGCTTACGCCTTGTTGACGGAGCCAAACTCCTCCATGAGCTCCTTGGTGCGGGCAACGATGTTGTCGCGACCAGGCTTGAGGAGCTTGCGGGGGTCAAAGCCCTTGCCCTGCTGATCCTTGCCAGCCTCGATGTACTCGCGAACGCCCTTGGCAAAGACGAGCTGCAGATCGGTGTTGACGTTGATCTTGGAGATACCCAGGGAGATGGCCTTCTTGATCTGATCCTCGGGGATGCCGGTGCCACCGTGCAGGACGAGGGGCAGGTCGCCGGTCTGAGCCTTGATCTCGCCCAGGCGCTCGAAGGAAAGGCCAGCCCAGTCGGCAGGGTACACGCCGTGGATGTTGCCGATACCGCAGGCGAGGAAGTCGACGCCCAGGTCAGCAATCTGCTTGCACTCAGCAGGATCAGCGAGCTCGCCGCTGGAGGTCACGCCGTCCTCGGTGCCGCCGATGCCGCCGACCTCGGCCTCGATGGACATGCCCTTGGAGTGGGCAAGCTCAACGAGCTCCTTGGTGCGGTCGAGGTTAAGCTGGAAGGTCTCCTCGTGAGAGCCGTCATACATGATGGACGTGAAGCCGGCCTCGATGCACTTGAAGCAGTCCTCGTAAGAACCGTGATCGAGGTGAAGGGCGACGGGAACGGTAACGCCCGTGGCCTCGACGGCAGCCTTGACCATGTCGGCGCAGACCTTGAAACCGCCCATCCACTTAGCGGCACCAGCGGTGCACTGAAGGATCAGCGGAGACTTGGCCTCCTCGGCGGCCTGGAGAATAGCCAGGGTCCACTCGAGGTTGTTGGTGTTGAAGGCACCGAGACCGTACTTGCCGGCCTCGGCCTTCTTGAGCATGTCTGCTGCGTTGACGAGCATAAAGAAACCTCCTGTAAGGTTGCTCCGATAACGTCTGAGATTTTACCACGACATACCCGAGCATAAACGTTCGTTTGTTCACGAATACCATCCGATTGGACAAATTTTGACCGTTTGCCCCACAGAATCGACCCACTGGGGAAAATAGCTTGACGATTGAGCGGTCCTCGTGGTTCGAAAGACGGCTTCGAGCCTACATCTGCATAAACGGGTTCTGCATAAGTTCGCGCGCCATCGTGGTCGAATCGCCATGGCCCGTCAAGCAAACGGTATCGGGCGGAAGCGTCTTGGCAAGTTTGGAGAGCGAGCGCATAATCGCCGCCTCGTCACCGCCGGAAAGATCGGTACGACCGTGGCTACCCGGGAAAAGCGTGTCGCCCACAAAGGCGATGTTCCCCTGCTCGGTCGCGGCGAACAGGACGATGCCGCCCGGCGTATGCCCCGGCGTCTCGATCACCTGCAGGCAGACGTCGCCCACCTCGATTGTATCGCCCTCGGCAAGCAAACGCGTCGGCTCACCCGGATCGGGCGTCTCGATACCCCACATGACACGCTGCTCCTCGATATTTGCGCGAGGTACCGTCACGTCCTTAGCGCACAACTCATATAGTGCACTGTCGCCAACGACAGCTCGAACCCCGGCAACCCCGCCAACATGGTCGGCATGACCGTGCGTGCAGACAGAGCCGAGTACGCGCACCTCGGGATGCGCGGTGCGGATATGCTCCACAAGACGCTCGCCCTCCCATGCCGGATCGACGATTAAGCACTCGTCATTCGAAATCACGGCGTAACTGTTGGTCTGAATCGGGCCGTTAACGAGTGCCTCAATCGAAGCCGCACCTCGGGGTGTCAGGTCCAAAGTCATATCGTCCATGCGCATGCCCTCCTTCTAAAATACGTTCGAGGCACCAAACGATGCCTCGAACGTAACCAATATCTATGATGCTGAGAGGCTCTCGCACCTACACACGGCGCTTGAGCTGAGCTCCGCCTTCGCCGGGCATAAGACGGCGAGCGTCGTAGACCGAATCGACACTGCTGATGGAAGCCAGCAGCGGATCCAGGCCGCTCGCATCCGAAATCTCGACCATAAAGCGCAGGGTCGCAATACCCTCGCGGTTGGTCGAGGTGGCGGCGGAAAGGATATTGCCGCCTGCATCGCCAATGGCAATGGTGACGTCCTTGAGCAGGCCCATGCGGTCCAGGCACTCGACCACGATCTCGACCTGGAAGAGAGTGTCGGCAGCACCATCCCACTCTACGTCAATCATGCGCTCGGGGTGCTCCATGAGGCCCTTGACGTTGGGGCAGTTGGCGCGATGCACCGAGACACCTCGGCCACGCGTGATGAAGCCGACGATATCGTCGCCCGTCACGGGGTTGCAGCAATGAGCCAGACGGACCAGCAGGCCACTGTTGCTCTCGCCCTTAACGATAATGCCGTTACTTGCGCTCTTGCCACGCTTTTGCGGCTTGCGGTTGGAGCCGCGGGCCGGCTGTTTCACGACCTCGGCGATAGCCTCGGCCTTGGTGAGCTGTTCCTCGGGCTTGGGGTCCAAGATTTGCTCGACCTTATTACCCACAGCGCGCGGGGCAACCTTGCCGGCGCCGACGGCGGCAAACAGGTCCTCGAGCTGCTTGAAGTTAAACTGCTCCGCCACGGCGTTGAGCGCACGCGTGGAGCGCGGCGTGGAGATGCCATACCCGCGCTTGCGCAGGTCCTTGGCCAGCATATCGCGGCCGGCGGCAGCGTCGTCGTCCTTAGTCGCGGCGGCAAAGTAGCGACGGATCTTGGACTTGGCCGAAGGCGTCTTGACGATCTTGAGCCAATCACGCGACGGTTTGGAACTCTTGTTAGTCAGGATTTCAACGCGGTCGCCCGTCTTGATCTCGTGCGTGAGCGGGGCCACAGCACCGTTGATCTTAGCGCCGACGCAGTGGTTTCCCACCTCGGTGTGAACGGCATAGGCAAAGTCGAGCGGCGTGGAGCCGGCACGAAGCGCCATGACCTCGCCCTTGGGCGTAAAGACGAAGATCTCCTGATCGAAGAGGTCGACCTTCAGCGAATGCAGGTATTCCTTGGCATCGGTGATCTCATCAGACGCAGCCCAATCGAGCGAATGCTTGAGCCAGTTGATCTGGTCGTCCAAACGTTGAGCGTCATTGGTCTTGGAAGCAGACGATCCGCCCGACTTCTTATATAGCCAGTGGGCGGCAATGCCGTACTCGGCCTGCTCATGCATCTCATAGGTTCGAATCTGAATCTCGAGCGGGCGGGCCGTGGGGCCGATAACCGTCGTATGGAGCGACTGGTAGTTATTGACCTTGGGCATGGCGATATAGTCTTTAAAGCGACCGGGCATGGGGTGCCACAGCGTATGCACTGCGCCGAGCGTGGAGTAGCAATCGCGCACCGAATGGGTAATAACGCGCAGCGCCACCAAATCGTAGATCTCGGAGAATTCCTTGCCCTTGCGCTTCATCTTTTGGTAGATGGACCAATAGTGCTTGGAGCGGCCGTTGATCTGGAAGCCCTCCAGGCCAATGCGGTTGAGCTCGTCGGTGAGCGTCTTGATGGTCTCGGCCAGATAGCGCTCGCGAACCTCGCGCGACTCAGCCACCATGCGCGCGATGCGCTGGTAGGCGTCGGGCTCAAGGTAGAAGAAGGACAGGTCCTCGAGCTCCCATTTAATGGAGCTCATGCCCAGACGGTCGGCCAGAGGCGCATACACGTCCATGGTCTCGCGAGCCTTAAACAGGCGACGGTCCTCACGCAGGGCTGCAAGGGTGCGCATGTTGTGCAGACGGTCGGCAAGCTTAACGATGATGACGCGAATGTCCTTGGACATGGCAAGGAACATCTTGCGCAGCGTGAGCGCCTGCTTCTCGTCCATGCTGTCGACTTCGATGTTGGTGAGCTTGGTCACGCCATCGACGAGCTCGGCCACCGTATCGCCAAACAGGCCGGAAACATCGGCAAGCGAAGTCTCGGTATCCTCGACGGTATCGTGCAGCAGCGCGGCGCACACCACGTCACAGTCCATCTTGAGATCGGCCAGAATTATGGCCACCTCGACGGGATGGTTGATGTACATCTCACCCGAGCGCCGCTTTTGGTTGCAATGCTTCTCGGCAGCAAAGCAGTAGGCCTGCTCAACCTTAGAAAAGTCGTCCTCATTCATATATTTGAGGCACAGACGCTCCAGCTTGTCGTAGCTGTCCGCCATAATCTCGGGCGGCAGCTCATCGGCATGCTTATAGTGCTCCATCTCCGAAAACGGCTGGAGGGTGGAATCATGGGCGGTACGGGCTGCGGCATCCATCGAGGTCCCCTTCCCCTAGGCCCGCGGTACGATCGGGCGGTTAACTTTGGCTAGCATATCAGAAGCGCACGAATCGAGCGCCCAACTCCGGAAAGCCGAGAACTCCATGCGCGAGCGCAAGCCCTCCAAATAGCGAATTGACCTGCTCAATTGCACGCGGCCGGGGTTTTCGGCCATCGCGATGCGACGGGTGTCGTCAAACCCCGAAACGCGACAGAAACCAAGCTCTTCGAAGATTCCTAGGCCGCTTTCCACCGAGCGCTCGTCGACCGGCGTGCGCGCGTCAATTGCAAGGCACATCTGCGCGATGTCGATATCGCTTGCGCAGAATGAATCATCCCCAGTCTTGCCGCGGTTGGAGCGCCACATGGTCTGCAGCGCGCGATAGAGTGTGACGAGCTCGTCGCGCTCGGGCGCATAGCAGTCGAGCAGGCGCTCGTTAATGCGGGCGTCGCGCGACGAATAGAGCAGATGGATCACGGCGGGCTGGCCATCGCGACCGGCGCGGCCGCTCATCTGGTTAAACTCAATGCCGCCAAACGGCATGTGATAGAGCACGACATGGCGGATATCGGGCAGGTTGACGCCCTCGCCAAAGGCAGATGTCGAGACGATGCAGCTGAGGCTGCCGTCTCGGAATGCTTCCTCCACGCGACGGCGATCGGAACGCGCAAGCCCCGCGTTATAGAACGCGATATGGGTTGCGCAATCGGGCACACGCTTGCGCAACGTCTTGGCGAGCGCCACGGACTGGTCGCGCGAATTGACGTAGATGACGGTCTTTTCCCCCGTCGCCACAATCGACACCAAACGGTTCTCGCGACTTGCAAGATCGCGGTCGTCCTCGAGCTGCAGGTTCTCGCGCACCGTCTCGTCGACCACCGTGCGAGTGATCGGCAACATGCGGGCAAGCTCGGCCACGACCGGAGCCGTCGCGGTGGCCGTCGCAGCCATAACGACCGGGTCGCCCAGGGCTTTGAGGATATCGGGCATGTCGAGATAGGCGCTGCGGTCGCCGCCCTTGGCAAGGCCGGCGTGGTGCGCCTCATCGATAACGACAAAGCCGATGCGGCCCGAACGCGCGAAGCGGTCACGGTGGATAGACAGGAACTCGGGCGTCGTGAGCACGATACCGGTGCGGCCCGAAGCTAGACCGGCGAACACGTCATCGCGTGCGGTCTCCACGGTCTCGCCGGTCAGCACGCCAACGCCAATGCCAAGCGCTGCCATCGTCGACGAGAGGTGATAGGCCTGGTCGGCAACGAGCGCACGCAGCGGATAGACAAAGATGCTCGCACGCCCGCGAAGGACCGCCTCGCGCGCGGCATGCACATGGAAGATGAGCGACTTGCCGCGCCCCGTTCCCATAACGGCCAGAACACTTTGGTGATCGGCCAGGGCATCGAGCGCCTCGACCTGCGCGCGGTGCGGCTGGTTCGAGCCGATAAAGCTATGGATAAGCGAGCGTGTCAGCTCGGTATAAGAAAGCTGGGCGAGCGTCTCGCGCTTGCGTGACTCCAGGCGCAGGCCGGAATCCGCCGGCTGCACGCCACGACGAAGCTCGCATGCCGGATCGTCGACGCTGGGCAGCGTGGTATCGCGGACCAGAACATCCTTGACCATGAGCTTGGGCTTCACACGACCCTGCCAATGCTCGGCAACGGCCTCGAACACCAAGTCGACGGCGCTGTCGCAATTGATAAGCTTGTCGATCTGCGGTACACGAAACATGATGGCCGGCACACTCGCGGCGCCATCCGTCGCCACGAAGCGCATGTGCTCGCCGGTCTTACCCACCACGGCGCGATCACACATCGTCACGCCCTCGGCAGCCAGCAGCGGCACCTTATTACCCTGGCCAAACGGCTCAAGGCGGGAAATCTGCTCGATGGTCTCGATATTCAATTCGGAAAGGTCGACCGTGGCGGCAACCTCGTCGGTGTCCTCAAAGTCCTCGGCGGGAAGCTCGGACAACACGGCTGAAAGGCGACGGCGGAACTCATCGAGCTTGGATGCCTCGATGGTCACACCCACCGCACCGGCATGTCCGCCGCGACGAATCATCAGGTCGGAACAGCGCTCGATGGCGTCAAACAGGTTAACTTTGCCCACCGAGCGACCAGAGCCGCGCGCGATACCGTCCTCGATCGAGAACAGCAGCGCCGGCACGTGGTAGCGGTTGGTCAGGCGGCTCGCTACGATACCCTTGACGCCCTCGTGCCAGCCCTCGCCACCCACGACGATCGCGCGACCGCCATCATAGGTCTCCTCGACCTTTGCCATGGCATCGCGTGTGAGCTCCGCCTCGATCTCGCGACGCTGACGGTTGATCTCCTCGAGCTCAGCCGCCAGCGCGCTTGCTTCGATAGGATCGCGGGCAAGCAGCAGGTCGAGTGCCAGCTTGGGATCGGCCATGCGGCCGGCGGCGTTCAAGCGGGGAATGAGCGAAAACGACAGGCCATCGGCCGTAATGGTAGAAAGGTCGGCCTTGGCAAGTGCGGCAAGCGCGATATAGCCGGGGCGGGCCGTCACGCGCATCTGCTGGATGCCCTCGGCGACCAGCGCGCGGTTCTCGGGCGTCAGCGGCATCATGTCGGACACGGTACCAAGCGCCGCAACCTCGATCAGCGAACGCCAATACGACGGCTTGCCCAGACGCTCGCCCAGGACCTGCACCAGCTTGAGCGCCACGCCGGCACCGGCAAGCTCGCGCGAGGGACCCTCGTCCTCGAGCTTAGGGTCGGTCAGGGGCACGCCCTGCGGCACCTGGTCGGACGGCTCGTGGTGGTCCGTGACCACCAAATCGATCCCCAGGCTCTCCAGATAGGAAACCTCTTCCTTGGCAGCAATGCCGTTATCGACGGTCACGATCAGCTGGGGGCGAGCGAGCTCGTTAACGCGGTCGAGCGCCGCGCGCGAAAGACCGTAGCCCTCGTCAAAGCGATGCGGAATAAACGGTGTGACATTGGCGCCAAACGTGCGCAGCGCCTCGGTCAACAGACAAGTCGACGTAATACCGTCAACGTCAAAATCGCCAAAAACCGCGATGTGCTCGCGGTTGCGAATAGCGCGCTCGACGCGGTCGGCAACGACCGACATGCCCGGGATAATGAGTGGGTCGGCCCAGTCGCGATCGAGCGAAGGCGTCAAAAACA
>UQPL01000057.1:0-10808 GCA_900542895.1 uncultured Collinsella sp.
CGAGGCCGAGCGCAAAATGGATTCTAAAAAACACCTTGCCAAATAGGAGCGTCAGGACGAAAGAACCCCCGCCGCACGTAGTGCGCAGCGGGGGTTCTTTCATGTCCGAGGGCGTCCGCGAAGGTCAGCCCTCAGATCCTGCGGTGGGAGACCTAGGCCTCGTTGTACACCGTCTTGAGCTTCAGCAGGTGAGCGTAGCGGTCCATAGCGGCCTGCTCGTTCTCCTTGAAGAGCTCCTCGGCGCGCTCGGGGAAGGAACGCGTCAGCGAAGCGTAACGGGCCTCGTTCATCAGGAACTCCTGATAGCCGCCCGCGGGCTCCTTGGAATCGAGCGAGAACTTCTTACCGGCAGCAGCCTCGGGGTTGAAGCGGAAGAGGTTCCAGTAACCGCACTCGACAGCCTTCTTCATCTCGGCCTGGCAGTTCTGCATGCCGCCCTTCTTGATGGAGTGCATCTCGCAGGGGCTGTAGCCGATGATGAGGGACGGGCCGTCGTAGGCCTCGGCCTCATGGATGGCCTTGAGGGTCTGAGCCGGGTTGGCGCCCATGGCGACCTGCGCCACGTAGACGTAGCCATAGCTCATAGCGATCTCGGCCAGGGACTTCTTCTTGGTCACCTTACCGGCAGCGGCGAACTGAGCGACCTGGCCCAGGTTCGAGGCCTTGGAGGCCTGACCGCCGGTGTTGGAGTAGACCTCAGTGTCGAAGACGAAGACGTTGACGTTGTGGCCGGAAGCCAGGACGTGGTCCAGGCCACCGAAGCCGATGTCGTAGGCCCAACCGTCGCCGCCGAAGATCCAGAAGGACTTCTTGGTGAGGTAAGCCTTGTCGGCGAGGATCGCCTTGGAGGCGTCGCAGCCGCACTTCTCGAGCTCGGCAACGTAGGCGGCGGCAGCGGTCTTAGAGGCCTCGGCGTCGTTGACGGAGTCGATCCAAGCCTGACCGGCGGCCTTGAGCTCGTCGGACGGACCGTCAGCGGCGATGATCTCCTGCGTAGCAGCGATCAGCTTCTTCTGAACGGCCTCGTAGCCAACGGCCATGCCCAGACCGTGCTCGGCATTGTCCTCGAACAGGGAGTTGTTCCACGCCGGGCCGTGACCGTCCTTGTCCTTGCAGTAAGGAGCGGTGGCAGCGGGGTTGCCCCAAATGGAGGAGCAGCCGGTGGCGTTGGAAATGAACATGCGGTCGCCGGCGACCTGGGTCACCAGACGTGCATAGGCGGTCTCGGCGCAGCCGGCGCAGGAGCCGGAGAACTCCAGGTAGGGCTGCTTAAACTGGCTGCCCTTGACGTTGGCCGCGATGAGCTCCTTCTTCTCGGAGACGTTCTCGACCATGTAGTCCCAAACGGGCTGCTGGTCCATCTCCTGCTCGGTGGGAACCATCTCGAGGGCGCCCTTGGGGCAAACCTTGACGCAGTTGGTGCAGCCCATGCAGTCGAGCGGGGACACGGCCATGGTGAACTTCATGCCCTTGGCCTTGGGGCCCATGGCGTCAAGCGTGCGGGTAGCCTCGGGCGCGGCGGCAGCCTCGTCCTCGGTCATCGCGAACGGACGGATGGTGGCATGCGGACACACATAGGCGCACTGGTTGCACTGGATGCACTTGGTCTCGTCCCAGTGGGGAACGACCACGGCGACGCCGCGCTTCTCGTATGCGGAGGCGCCCAGCTCAAACTGGCCGTCGGCGCAATCGACGAAGGCGGAAACAGGCAGGCTGTCGCCGTCCATGCGATCGATGGGCTCGAGCAGGTTCTTGACCTGCTGGGCGATAGCGGACTTGGTCTCCTCGGAGAGCTCGACGGGAGCGGCATCCTCGGCGGTAGCCCAGTCGGCCGGAACCTCGAACTTACGGAAGGCGGTAGCGCCGGCATCGATGGCCTTGTGGTTGGCGTCGACGATAGCCTGGCCCTTCTTCATGTAGGACTTGGTAGCCGCGTCCTTCATGTACTGCAGGGCATCCTCGGCGGGCAGGACCTTGGCCAGCGCGAAGAAGGCGGACTGGAGCACCGTGTTGGTGCGCTTGCCCATGCCGACCTTAGCGGCCAGGTCGATAGCGTCGATCAGGTAGACGTTGACGTTGTTGTTCGCGATGTAGCGCTTGGCCACGGCGGGCATGTGCTCGGCGAACTCCTCGTCGCTCCACTGGCAGTTGACCAGGAAGGTGCCGCCCGGCTTGACGTCGCGGACCATCTTGAAGCCCTTAACGATGTAGCTGGGGTTATGGCAGGCGACAAAGTCGGCCTTGGTCACGTAGTACGGCGAGCGAATCGGGGAATCACCGAAGCGCAGGTGCGAGACGGTGACGCCGCCGGTCTTCTTGGAGTCGTACTGGAAGTAGGCCTGGACGTACTTGTCGGTGTGGTCGCCGATGATCTTGATCGAGTTCTTGTTGGCGCCGACGGTACCGTCGCCACCCAGACCCCAGAACTTGCACTCGATGGTGCCGGGGGCTGCGGTGTTGGGCGCATCCTCGGCCTCGGGCAGGCTCAGGTTGGTCACGTCATCGACAATGCCGATGGTGAACTCGCGCTTGGGCTCGTCCTTCTTGAGCTCCTCGAAGACAGCGAACGCGGACGCGGGAGGCGTGTCCTTGCTGCCCAGGCCATAACGGCCGCCGACGACCTTGATGCCCGTCTTGCCGGCCTCGTAGAGAGCGGAGACGACGTCCTGGTAGAGCGGCTCGCCGATGGAACCCGGCTCCTTGGTACGGTCCATAACGGCGATCTTCTGGACGGTCTCGGGGAGAACGTCGACGAAGTGCTTGATGGAGAACGGACGGAACAGACGGACCTTGACCAGGCCGACCTTCTCGCCGTGGGCGTTGAGGTAGTCGATGACTTCCTCGAGCACGTCGCAGAAGGAGCCCATGCACACGACGACGCGGTCGGCATCGGGAGCGCCGTAGTAGTTGAACAGGCCGTAATCGGTGCCGAGCTTCTCGTTGATCTTCTTCATGTAGCCCTCGACGACGGCGGGAAGCTCGTCGTAGACCTTGTTGCAGGCCTCACGGTTCTGGAAGAAGATATCGCCGTTCTCGTGGCTGCCGCGGGTGTGCGGGTGCTCAGGGTTGAGCGCGTGGTCGCGGAAAGCCTGGACGGCGTCCATGTCGCACATCTCGGCCAGATCCTTGTAGTCCCACATGGCGACCTTCTGGATCTCGTGGCTGGTGCGGAAGCCGTCGAAGAAGTTAAGGAACGGGGTCTTACCCTCGATGGCGGCAAGGTGAGCCACCGGCGAGAGGTCCATGACCTCCTGGACGTTGCCCTCGGCGAGCATGGCGAAACCGGTCTGGCGGCAGGCCATGACGTCGGAGTGATCGCCAAAGATGTTCAGGGCGTGGGAAGCGACGCAACGCGCGGAGACGTGGAAGACGCCCGGGAGCTGCTCGCCCGCGATCTTGTACATGTTCGGGATCATCAGGAGCAGACCCTGAGAAGCCGTGTAGGTGGTGGTCAGAGCACCGGCGCCCAGCGAACCGTGAACGGTACCGGCTGCACCTGCCTCGGACTCCATCTCGACGACCTTGACCGGGGTGCCGAAGATATTCTTGCGACCCTGGGCCGCCCACTGGTCGACATGGTCGGCCATCGGGCTGGACGGCGTAATGGGATAGATTCCCGCTACCTCGGTGTACGCATACGAAACATATGCGGCCGCCTCGTTGCCGTCCATAGACTTAAACTTACGCGCCATATACCCCTCTCCTCTCATATAGGTATACAGGCCCCGGCGATCGCCGGGATGTTGGCGTGATGGGATTTACGCTGTTGCTTCCAATCATCTGGCAGGCAGGCTCAGCAGCAGGTACATGGCGTGGAGAGAAGGCATGCCGAGGCGAGGAGGGCTGCACGCGCTCCACAAGCCCAGCTACCCGTCTTGCACATGACCGAGCGCCGCAAAGGCCGCATGCCGGATGCTCCCGGGCACGCCCCGGCGATGGGAAGCGCCCGCAACGGAAATCCGCATGCGGGTTTATTGTACCCCGCCGTCAAGTGTAATTTCGGCAAATATAGGCGGGCGGTAAAGGTTTACCTTGGGTGACTGCCAAGGGCCAAAATGGCCCCTCCATCCCTGGGCGACCGGCTCTGGTGCGCCAAGGAGTGTCCCCAAGTGCCGGCAGAAAAGGAACGTCCCTATCTGCCGGCTAGAGGGCACCGAAGAGAATGGCGTAGGTAGTGGATTCGCCGAGCTTGAGCTCGTCGCCGGGATTGAGTTGGGCGGAACGGCCGGGTTCGACCTGAATGCAGACGCGCGTGGCCCCGTTTACCACCACGGTTCCGTTGGTGGACGACAAGTCCTCGACGTGCCAGATATTTTGAGCATCGCACCAGATATGGGCATGGCGGGCCGAGACATCGTCGCCGACGTCGGTAATATCGCCCTCGCCAGTGGCCAGCGCGCCAATCTCAACACCCTGCTCACTCGGCTGAATCCAGCGCGGGGCGCTCACGACAAAACTGTTTTGTACGCGCAGCAAGCCCAAGGGGTGCGCCGGGGCGGGTTCGCGTTCGCCCGCGGTCATCGACATGCCAAGCGAACGCGGCGTGGATGTGCCTCCGCCACAGGTCGCGTGCGCGTAGTCGATGGCATAGTTCACCGAGGACCGCACATCCGCCGAACAACCGACGGCGACAAACAGCACCAGCACGGCCTCGGCGCGCTCGGCGGGCATGAGTTCCGCCGCCTGGGACAGGCGATCGAGCGCGTTGCGATAGAGATTCGTGTCCTGGTGGCACTCTTCGAGCGCGCGTACCATCGGTTCACCTGCAGGACCGCACACCATATTGATCACAGCCGTGGAGTCCATGGGATTGCGCTGGCGCAGGGCCAGTTGCGACATAATACGCGCAGCCGAGGTACCGTATTCGGCAAAGTAGCGATGCTGAAGCGTGCCGACCGGCGCGCGAACGATAAAGCGGGAAACCCAAGAGCGATCGGCGGCTCGGCTCTGTGGGCTGCGGCCGTCGGCGAGCGGACGGGACGAAAGCACCAAGCCGCACAGCTCGATATGGCTCAGATGCGCCGCGCGCTTAAAGATGTCAAACATGGCCCCGCATGGGGTGAGCTCAACTTGAGATGCCATGACCTAGGCCTCCTTAGTCGTAGAAATAGAATCGGACGATACTTCGACAGGTCCGCCAAAAGTACGGGCAGCTGCGGCTCCACCGGCAAGCGGAGTCGCCATCTGGGCTTTTGTGCGTCGTGGTGCCGAAACGGGAAGTTCAAAGGCAAAGCCCATCGCAAGCAAAAACCACGTAAGCGTATAGGTTGCAACCAGAGCGGCAACAAGGCCGCCCATCACGGCGCGTTGGGAAAATACGCTACATGCAGCCACAACCAGCACCGGAACCTCGCAGGCAGAAAGCGCAAGCACACCCTGCAGGAAGCCCGAGCGCCGATCGCGCGCAAGCGCCCCCGCGGCAACGCCGGCTATGCCTGGCAGCGCCAACGCCAGTGCGGCAATAATACCCGGTAGCGACCCAGACCACACGAGCGATCCCAAAGTCGCCGTCACGCGAGCGCCCGACGCCAGCAGCGCGGCCGAAACCACGATCACAGCCCAAACCACGCCACAGACGACCGTCGCGCCGACCATCAGCGCGCGACGAACCGCGCGGCCAGACGCATCCATGGGGCACGGCGTGAGCGGCTCGCCGCGGAGCGAACGGCCGACATTTTGCGCATAGTGGTCACAAAACGCTGAGAGCGCCGCCTCGACCGCCGCCGGCTCGGGACGATCTTTTTGATGGCTGGACAGACAGGCCATCACCACGTCGAACAGCTGGGCATCGACAAACGCCAGCGCATCGCGTAGCTCTTCGGAATCCGGCTCAAGCCCTAGCTGCTGGGCCTGCTCGGCCGCGGCGAGCGCCACATCGGGCTCACGACGAAGCAGCTGAGTCAAATCACAACCGGGCGCATGGGCACCAATGGGATAGTCGGGCCGCGTGTCCATCTTGAGACGGTAGGGGCTCGCGATGTCGCGCGTCTTTTTGCGCGAACCCGAGGTGCCCGAAGTGCTCGGCGCGGCTTCGTATGGCGCGACGCCGGCAATGAGCTCGTAAACCGTGCTTGCCGCGGCATAGACGTCAATCGCCGGTGACATACGCAAAGCGCGCAGGTCGGGAATATCGTCGGTGAGCATCTCGGGCGGGGCATAGGCAACCGTCGCGCGACGCAGCGTGGCATAGCGCTCGGTAAAGGATGCCTTGCCGCCGGTACCGGCCACGGCCGACGCAGGCTCAAGCGCCAGCGACGAGCCAAAGTCGATCAGGCACAGGTCAAAGGTGCCCTCGGCAAGCTGCCGGTCAAGCGGTAGACGCGCCGTGCGCACCATAATATTAGCGGGCGAGATATCGCGATGGACAAAGCCCTCACCCACCAGGCTCATACGGCAGAGCAGATCGAACAGGTCGCGACCCAGACGCGCCGCCACAAGCGGCGACAGGCGTCCGGCATCGTCCACGGCGAGTCGCGAACGCAAGCGGGCGAGCGTCTCGCCCTCGACCCATTCCATGACAATTGCAGGCACACCATCAACCTCGCCCCAGCCATAGAGGCGGGGAAAGCCCTTAAGGCCCGAAAGGGCGCGATGGCATTCATATTCCTCGCGAAATGCCGCTTTGAACTTGGCGACCAGCGACTCATGGGCGGCATCGTCGTCAAACTCATCGCGCGTCGGCAAGATGAGCTGTTTGAGTGCTACGTCCTCGCCTTGGGCGTTGACAGCACGCGTCACGCGGCCGATACCGCCACGGCGCATGGTGGCATCGTCGGCAAACAGTATCGTAAAACGACGCAGATAGGCAGGCAGTTCGTCCTGACCGAGCGCAATGGCCGGCTCAAACCCGTCGACACGCGCCAGGCGCAGGCCGACCATGGGATCGCGACCGAGCGATTGTGGTGTGGTGGATGCAAGATCGGTCATCATAGGGCAAGCGCCGCCACGTTATTGTTGAAGTTACCGAGCGCGACGTCATCATCGCCGTAATGGCCGACCCATTGACATAGGTTGGTGTAACAGCCCCACAGATTGGCATACTGCTGATACCACCTTGACCGGGGCGAGAATGTCTGACGACCGAACTCGGCTCGAATGACAAACATCTCCCCGACCAGGCTGTCGCACGGCCTGGGATCTCCCGTAGAGTTATAGGTCGAGACCACGTCATTGGCACGAGAAACATAGCCGTCGAGCATGTTGTACTTGGTCACAAGCCAACTGTGAATGCTCTCTTCCTCAGCAGCGGAAAGGCCGCCGGAGTTTGCATCGTTGTCAGTGTTGCCGCCCGTCGAGCCGCCGTTTCCAGGCCCTCCGGTAGAGGAACCCGACCCAGAGCCGCCGCCCGAACTCGATGAATCCGAGCCGGAGCCAGAAGTATCCGAGCTACCGGGCTTTCCGGACTGCTGGGCGTCCTGCTCCTTTTGCTGCTCGACCTTATTCACCGTTGCCGCCACGCTATTGTTGGACAATCGATCGATGATCTTGGTGTTGGTGAGCACGATGGTTTTGCCATTGGCAAGCGTGACTTCGTTGTCCGGGGCCTCGGCGCCGTCCGCATCGTCGGTGCCAAACACAATATGCCCGACCACACTTGCCCAAGCATATCCAGTCGTGGTGCCCAGATCGCTTTTGACCTCATGCCCCACGCGCGGTTCGCGTGCGGCATGCGCCTGCATCATGGACGGCACGGTCATGCCATAGGCAGAAACGCCAGCTATGACCAGCACCAGCGAGCACGATAGCAGTGCGTACGCCCGCGGCGCCAAGCCCAGTCGGCGTCGTATGCGCACCGCGGCGCCGCGCTTTGTCTGAGTGCCACCGGGCCGCATGCGTTCTCCTCCAACAAAAACACGCCGCTCGGGAGCGGCGCATTCATTCGAATCCATATTTGAGTGTATCAGCGAACCAAAAAGATTGCGCAACGAATGGACAAATTAAGGATGCGAGCGGAAGCATCCATGCGATAAGCGGATACGAAGCATCTTTGTTGCACAACAAACTCACAGTCGCACGGGGAAATTATGACTACCCCGTGCGTCGCGAGGAAAACATACGGCAGGAGCAGGCTCGCCACCTAAATCGCGCGGCGGGCCTCGATGGCGCGGCCAAGCGTAAGCTCGTCGGCATACTCCAAGTCGCCGCCCACGGGAAGGCCGCTTGCCAGACGCGACACCTCGACGCCCAACGGCTTGATGGTACGGGCCAGATAGCTCGCCGTGGTCTCGCCCTCAATATTGGGGTTGGTGGCGATGATGACCTCGTGGATGTCCTCGTGGCCCAAGCGTGCCAGCAGCTCTCGAATGTGCAGCTGCTCGGGGCCAATCTTGTCCATGGGACTGATCACGCCGCCCAATACGTGGTAGAGGCCGTGGTAGCTGCCCGTGCGCTCGATCGCCTGGACATCGCGCGGCTCGCCCACCACGCAAATGCGAGTGGTATCGCGCATCGGGTCCTGGCAGATGGAGCACTCGTCGGCCGTGGCGTAGTTAAAGCAGCGGCTGCAAAAGTGGACCTCCTGCTTGACCTCCAGGATGGCCTCGGCCAGGCGGCGCGCCTCCTCGGCGTCGGCCTCCAACAGGTAATAGGCGATGCGCTGGGCCGACTTGGGACCAATGCCCGGCAGACGGCCCAGCTCATCGAGCAGTTTTTGCAGACTGTGGTTGGCACTCATATATATGCGTGTCTTAGAACGGCATGCCCGGGATGTTGAGGCCGCCGGTGATGGCGCCCATCTGCTTGTTGGCGAGCTCGTTGACGCCGCGGACGGCCTCGTTGACGGCAGCCATGATCATATCCTGCAGCATATCGACGTCCTCGGGATCGAGCGCATCGGGATCGATGGTGAGGTTGACGAGCTCCATCTCGCCGTTAACGGTCACCTTGACCATGCCGCCGCCGGCAGAGGCGTCGACGGTCTGGGACTTGAGGTTCTCCTGCGCGGCGGCAAGCTGCTCCTGCATCTTGCGAGCCTGCTTCATCATCTGCTGCATGTTCATACCGGCCATGATGGCTCCTTTACGTGCGGCCGCACGCCGAGCTGCAAGGGCAGCCGGAGCACGGCGGGACTTTCAAACTCAAAAATCGTACCACGGCGCGCGGCGAGAGAGCGGGGCGGACGTGTTACCTCAGTCGATATACATGTCCTCCAATACAAACCGCACTCAAAGATTATGCAAGGTCGAATTATGCAAGGTTGCATAATATCGCACACTCAATCTAGTAGAGCCGAATCCGGCATTTCATGTGCGCCACTAAATAGCTAAATGCCGAACCGCTGCTCGAGGCGGCGCACATGGCGGCAGGGTATAATTTGATTGCCATAGATAGTAATTTGGAGGTGCCCCATGAATGCCCCCAACGCGCTCCAAAACATCCGCTCAAAACACCCCGTTGCATATGTGGTTCTCTATCTCTTTGTCGGCTGGGCATTGCTGGTTGTCATCACCCATGCCATAGCTTTTGGAGCAGAACTGCTGATAGCCAGCTCGGACCAGCCCGTCGTCAAATGGGAGACGACCGATGAGTGCACCGACGGAACCCGAACCGTCTACTACAACAGCCCGTCCCTCTATCAAGAGTTCAAGGTCAAGATAAAGGACTTCAAGATTGTCGATGCCGAGCTAGGCGTTTATTTGGCAATCGGAGCAACCATTAACGCCGAGCAAGTCGAGTACACGGACAGCCATGCGACGTATCGTATCGACCTCAGCATCCTAGGCCGACCGTCACGCACCTGTCTGCTCAAATGCGACATACGCGGCACCACACTACACATGTCCGAAATACAGATGCGCCCGGACAAGGGGTCCTCTTCTTGAGCAGTATACCCGCCTGCGCAGCTACTCCACCGGCTTGAAGATGGTGGCCTGGCCAAAGACGCTGCGGATGAGGGCCTTGGCCTCGTCCTCGGTCTGCGGGATGCTCGGGGCTGCGCCCTGATGGCCGAAGGGGCTGCCAGCACCGGGATTGGATTCCCAGGGAGCGGCGGGGACGTCGTCGTTTGCAGAGGCTGCGGGTGCCACAGCAGCGGCCTTGGTCGCGGACGCCGCACCCGGCACGTCGAACGGGGGCAGATCGTCCCCGCCGGCATCGGCAGCAAAACCACCGACCATAGCATCGTCGTAGGGCACCTGCTCGGATTCCCATGGCGCAGCCTGCGCAGGCGGCTGAGCCATGGGGACGGACGCGCGCTCGGGCGCTCGGGGCGCGGGCTCGGTCGGGAGCTTGCCCGTGGCAGGAGCACCGGCAGGGTTGTCGGAGCGCAGCCAGGGGGCTTTGCCCAGGTCAGACGACTTGGGCGCGGGCGAGACGGGCTTGAGCGCGGGTGTCGGAGCAGCCGGTTTGGGCGCTGCGGGCTTAGGCGCCAACGGGGTCGATGCCGCTACCGGCGCCGCTTGCTGCTGCGGCGCGCTGGCGCTCGAGGATACAGGGGCCGCCGAGGACACGGGTTGCGGGTCCGCAGATGCCGCAGCCCGTGCAGATGGAGAATGCTCCTCATGTTGAGGAGCCGGCGTGCCACCCCCATCCAGGACATAGTCGACGGTACGACGACCGAAGACCGCGCAGACCGTCGGCAGGACCACCGATTGCGTGTCAGCGCGGCCGAGCATCTTGATGGCAAAGGTCGAACCCGCGGGGAACGAGACGGTGAGCTTGGAGCCGTCGTCGGCCGTGGCGCGGGCGTTGAGCAAAAGCCCTGCGTAGGAAGCCTGACGCGCCTTGACACGCTCGACAACCTCGGCCCATTTGCGCTGCAGCTGTCTCTTATACACATCTGACGCTGCCGACGAAGGCTTAGGTGTAGA
>UQPL01000058.1:0-10378 GCA_900542895.1 uncultured Collinsella sp.
GTCAACGCTCATCTGTATCGTCACTGGCACCGCCAGCCCCAGCTCGGGCTCGGTTGAGCTGTTCGGCGAGCGCGGCGGGCGCGGGCTTGCCGCCGCCCGGAGGCGTATGGGCTACATGCCCGACGCGAGCTCGGCCTACCCGGGGCTCTCTGCGCGGGAGAATGGATTTGCAACGGTTGCTTAAACATTTTTTACAGGGACAGCCCTGCGTTCCTGAACTCAACTGGGCTCATGTAGACCAGTGTCGAAGGGGCAGTCGCCCCAGTCCGCGTACCAGACCTGTGTGCCGCCGAGGGAATACTTCCTCCAGTAGGGCCAGTGCGGGACGTCCATCCTCTCTTCCTTTCGGGGCGTCAGGCGCCGGGCCCAAGGCCGCACCTGCGCCCCAGCTCCGCCACGAGGGCGTCGTTGTCTCTGACCGAGACGATGGCGTCGCCGTCGTAGGGCGCCTCGATGTAGACGCGGTCGAGCGAGTTGGCCGTCCCCGCCCAGAGCGTCCTAGTGCGCCGGACGCCCCGCACGTGGGCGTAGGGTATCACCGAACGCGTCCCAGCGTACACGACGACGAGGCGGTCGCCGTAGAGCTCGAGGCGATTGCTGCGGACGGGAAGGGCAGCCAGGGCCACGAGGGCCGGGATGGGCAGCAGCGCGAGCCAGCCCCATAGGAGCGCGGGACTCGAGCTCAGGAAACACGCGATACACGCCGCGGATAAACCGCCCGCCACAATCACCATGGCCGCTATGAACCACGGGTCTGTCCTGCCGGGGAACACCCGCTCCGGCCGCTCGCCCTTCTCACCCATTACGGCCCTTCCGTCTCTTGCACCCCTCCCGGAACTGTCCGCATCAGTATAGCCAATGCTTTTTCTGATTTGTTGAGAAGCCGGCATTTGGGGGCATTTTGGATAGCGAACAGTTCAAACAAGAAGCTGAGAAAATAGAACAAAGCCTGAGTGCCTTGAGAGTCGCCGAGCGCAATGCAGTGATTCCCTTCATGAACGGCGACTTTACCCAATGGGATCTATATCTGGCATCCTCCTCTGAGTATGCGATGAGACTGATAGACGGATTTATCTCCATGCTCGAGTCGAGGAATCTTGTTTGCGTCGCCCAGCTTCTCCGCGCACAGGTTGGAGTCTGCCTGCGGACATTCGCGTTATTCGCCGCCGAAGACCAGGATGACTTTCTCCCAAAAGGCTGCCAAGTACCATGGCGTGAGCGTTGGGGTAGCCATCATTCAGCGTGGATACATCCGGATGCGCATAGATCCAGACGATTCCAACGTTCTCGTATTTCCCGTGCAGGTAATCGAAGAGGGCAAGCGACGCCATACAGTTACCGCCGACGGTCACGACTCTGTCGGGGTTTTCTGCCGTAAGCTCCCTCTGCGCATCCTGAATCCCCGCCAGGACTTCGTCCTCGGCATAGATGCGAACTGCCTCCCATTTCTCATGTTCAAGTTTTGGGACGCGTTTCACAATGCCGAGTGGGACCTCTGGACAGTCGGATCACGTGGTGGCCCCCTTTGAGAGGGTCACGAGCATCACGGTTCCGTTCTCGGAACTTGTTTCGACCTCTACCGTGCCACCGTGAAGCGCTGCAATCTCCCAAACGAGCGCTAGTCCGAGTCCTGCGCCGCCGTATGCCCTGCTGCGGGATTTGTCTAGACGGAAGAATGGTTGGAAGATGCTCTCACGGTACTGCTTGGGTATTCCCGGGCCCTCATCTTTGACTCGCAGGAGCACATGGCTGTCGCTGTCGCTGATGGAGACGTTGACAGTCGAGCCGGAGCGGCTGTAACGGATGGCGTTTTCGGTCAAGTTAAACACCAACCGATAGAGGAGCGTATCACTTCCGATTGCCAAAGCGTCTCCGGCGCAATCGAGGGTTACGTCCTTATTTTCGGCAAGTGGCGCAAGGTCGGTGAGGACCTCTTCGGACAGGGGACCGAGTTCAACAGCGTCCCCGCAAGGGACGCTGCGGAGCTCACTCATCTCGAGCAATACCTTGGTCATTCGAGACATGCGCTCGGTTTGTTCTTGTAGCAGGCCGAGCAGCTCGGCTGTTTCGGGTTGTAAGTTGGAGCGCTCGGAGACAAACAGTTCGATCTGTGCCTGCATAAGGGCGAGCGGGGTTCGCAGCTCGTGTGCGGCGTTGCCGGTAAACTGACGCTGCGCAGAGAACCCTTCGCCAAGACGGGCGATCATGTCGTTGAAAGAGGCGCTGCATCGCTGTAGCTCGGTGGGCACATCTTCACTGAGTCTGATTTCGCTTAGGTTGTCAGGCTGCACACGCTCAACCTGGGCTGCAAAAGCCCGTAGCGGTTTGAGTGCACGGCCGCTCGCAAAGTATGCCAGCGCGCCGCCAAGGAGTGTGACTCCAGCCGTGATGTACCAGGTTGTCGTGCCAAAAGACTCTTGTGCGTCGTTTACGACGATCGTGACCTTGTCATCGGGGGTCGCTTTCGTTGGGTCGAACGCCTGGGGCGAATCTTCGCCGGCTGCGTTAAAGGCCGAGATGTTACTGCCGATGGCATCCATGTAGCGCATGCCCGTATAGCCGACCAGGCAGTTTGTCAGCACGCATGCTGCACACGTGAGCAGTGCCGTCATAATCGTTATGCGCCATTGCAGGGAAAGCCTTTTCATTCGCCATCCTCCATAACGTAGCCCTCTCCAATCCGATTGCGAATTGGGTCGTATCCCAAAGCGCTGCGTAGCTTTTTGCGGAGTGACGAGATGTGAACGCGGGTTGCGTTGCTAAAGCTGTTTACGCTGCTATCCCAAACGTGCTCGATAAGCTCCTCTTGACTTACCGGACGCCCCTGATTAAGCATCAGGTATTCCAAGATTCCCGTTTCCTTGCGCGTAAGAGATAAGGCCTCGCTGTCCGCGGAAGCGATGCGCGCCTTGGTGTCAAAGCGGAGCTTTCCGCAGGTTAAAACTATGTCGCTTTGTGTAAAGCGTCTGAGGGTAAGGCTGCGAATCCTTGCCGCAAGCTCGTCCAGATGAAACGGCTTGGTGAGGTAATCGTTGGCGCCGGCATCGAGTCCGGCGACTTTATCGGATACTTCGCCGCGTGCGGACAGAATCAGCACTTTAGTCTCGCAGTCAGTTTTCCTAAGTTCCCTGAGTACGGCCATGCCGTCGATGCGGGGAAGGTTGAGGTCGAGTACCACGAGGTCGAAGGTCTCAACGTCCAGTAGGTCGAGCGCCTCCTGTCCGTCGTGACAGCAGTCGACGCTGTATGCCAGGTTTCGCAAGCTGCGCGCGATTGCATCGCACAGCGCCCGCTCGTCCTCGACGATCAAAATACGCATAACAGTCTCCTTGCACATTCCAAATCGCGCTTAACACGGATTTTATAGCCGATATGGTCCAATGGTCGCGTAACGAAAGGAGTGGTCAGGTTGTTCAAAGCGGTAAAACCCGTGGTACAGGTCGCTTTGTTGATCGTCGGAATTGCCATGGTGTGCTTTGGCGTTATGCGTGGCGAGGCGGATGCCGTGCTGGCCAAAGCGATTAGGCTGTGCTTGGAGTGTATCGGAATTGGATAAAAGAGAAAACACTGCGTCGCATGTTTTGGCCCGATTTCGCGGATTCATTCAGGCGGCGGCGACGCTGGTCACCAATATTCACTTGCCAAACTTTGCCAAAGGAAGCATCTATCAGGGCGCGGGAAAAACAGTCTGCGTACCTGGACTTAATTGCTATTCGTGCCCCGCGGCATCGGGTGCGTGCCCCATCGGGTCGTTCCAGTCGGTGGTAGGTTCATCCAAGTTCAACTTTTCTTACTATGTTACCGGTACGCTCATTTTGCTCGGCGTGCTGCTGGGACGCTTTGTATGCGGCTTTCTGTGCCCGTTTGGCTGGCTTCAGGAGCTGCTTCACAAGATTCCCGGCAAAAAGTTCTCCACGAAAAAGCTCAAGCCGCTCACGTACATCAAGTACGTCGTGCTGCTGTTTGCCGTGGTGCTGCTGCCCGTCTTGGTGGTTAACGATGTGGGCATGGGCGACCCGTTCTTTTGTAAGTACATCTGTCCGCAGGGCGTGCTCGAGGGCGCCATTCCTCTGGCTATTGCCAATGCCGGCATTCGATCTGCGTTGGGACAGCTCTTTACTTGGAAACTTGCCGTTCTCATTGCCGTAGTAGTGCTGAGCGTTTTGTTCTATCGCCCCTTCTGCAAATGGATTTGTCCACTCGGCGCATTCTATGCGCTCATGAATAGGGTGTCCCTACTGGGGATTCGGGTTGACGCATGCAAATGTGTCTCGTGCGGCAAGTGCTCAAAGGTTTGTCAGATGGACGTTGATGTGGTCCGCGCGCCCAATCATGCCGAATGTATCCGGTGCGGAAAGTGCATCGGGGCCTGTCCTGTCGATGCCATCAGCTATCGCTATTGCCTGGATGTGTCGGCGGAAAAGCTCCCCTTGACTGCCGATAAAAAGTAAACAAGCTTCGACAAAACGGAGGAATGACCATGAAGCTTTCTAAGATTGCGGCCCTGTTTATGGTACCGGTGCTGGCCTTGTGTCTTGTGGCGTGTTCGTCACCCGGTGGCAATGTGAGCGAATCTGCGGGCTCCGATCCTAAGATTGCAGAACTTACTGCGCAGAAGCCGACCAATGCCGACGAGGCCGCCGAGTTGTATGCGAAGCTCATGCAGAAGGAGAACGATATTTTTTCGAGTGATAACGCGCTGTGGGAAAAGGTATTCAATGCGGCAAATAAAGACTCGGCAATGATTGAGGACGGCAGCAATTACGGCGATTTCCTGCTCAAGACCATCGACGGCGCCAAGGATGAGTTCACGGCGGATGAGCTTAAGACGCTCAAGGCCGGTGCACAGCAGATCAAGGAGATCGAGGACAAGCTCGAGAGCTTGGAGAAGGAGTTCCCCGGCTGTGGAAGCACGCCGAGCGCAGGCGAGAGCGTCGACGCTTCGACCGCTGGCATGACGGCTGGTGCCAATGCTTCGAGCGAGGCGACGAAGTTCCCCAGCTTTACGGGCAAGGACCTGGACGGCAACGACGTGAGCAGCGACGAGCTGTTCTCTAAGAACAAGGTCACCGTCATGAACTTCTGGTTCACCACTTGCAAGCCGTGCGTGGGTGAGTTGGGCGACCTTGAGGACCTGAATAAGGAGCTTGCCAAGAAGGGCGGCCAGGTCGTGGGCGTCAATTCCTTTACGCTCGATGGCAACAAGGGCGAGATTGCAGATGCCAAGGACGTGCTGAGCAAGAAGGGCGTGACATATAAGAACATCTGGTTCAAGTCGGATAGCGAGGCCGGTAAGTTTACGTCAAATTTGTTCTCGTTCCCGACAACGTATGTCATCGATCAGAATGGCAACATCGTAGGGGATCCAATCGTGGGAGCCATCAGCTCCGCCGAGCAGCGCGCAGCACTCAACAAACTTATCGACCAGGCGATTGCGAATAGCGAGCAGTAGAAAACGCGTAAAGCATAGCGAGGATCGTGTGTCGCTGTGCGAAGTAGTCCGCTACCTTTCAAGATAAGCTCCACCATATAGAGGTCCCGCTTGGGACCTCTTCTTTTGGGCGCCGTCCCGTTCGTTTTTTGGCGCGGTTCGTTACATTCCTCACTGGCTCCGGCAAAAATGGGGATAGAGTAGGACAAACGCGTCGAATACGAACGGCGGGGGAGAGTGGGCGAGTGCGCCCGCGTGGGAGAGGTTGCCGTCCATGTTGGAGCTCAAAGGTATTTGCAAAAGATACGTTACGCAGTCGTTTACGCAGGTGGCGCTCGACAGCGTAAGCCTGTCTTTTCGCGATAACGAGTTCGTGGCCATTCTGGGTCCCTCGGGCTCGGGTAAAACCACGATGCTCAACGTTATCGGCGGACTCGACCACTTTGACTCGGGCGACCTGTTGATCGACGGTATTTCGACCAAGGACTTTCACGATCGCGATTGGGATGCCTACCGCAACAACCGCATCGGCTTTGTGTTCCAGAGCTATAACCTCATTCCGCATCAGACCATTTTGGAAAACGTGGAGCTGGCGCTTACGCTCACGGGTGTGGGGCATGCCGAGCGCCGCCAGCGTGCGCGCGAGGCGCTCGAGGCGGTTGGCCTGGGCGAGCACGTTAACAAGCGCCCGAGCCAGCTTTCGGGTGGACAGATGCAGCGCGTGGCCATTGCCCGCGCCCTGATCAACGATCCCGAGATTGTGCTGGCAGACGAGCCGACCGGCGCCCTGGACTCAACGACATCCGTGCAGGTCATGGATTTGCTCAAGGACGTGGCGCGCGACCGTCTGGTTATCATGGTCACGCACAATCCCGACCTGGCGTACCAGTACGCCACGCGTATCGTCAATCTGGCGGACGGCAAGATCACCGACGATTCCGACCCCTTTGATGTTGCCAAGGCCGCGCGTCGCAAGGCTAAGCCTACGCGCAAAACCTCGATGAGCTTTGTGACGGCGCTGGGGCTTTCTGCCCGAAACCTCATGACCAAGAAGGGCCGCACGGCCATGACTGCCTTTGCGGGCTCGATTGGCATTATCGGTATCGCGGCGATTCTGGCGCTCTCCAACGGCGTAAACGGCTACATCAAAAAGGTCGAGGAGGACACGCTCTCGAGTTACCCACTTACGATCTCCAAGCAGGACTACGACCTGTCGTCCATGATGGGCGGACAGGGGGCTGCGGATGATGGCTCGCCTGAAAACGCGGATTCGTCCGACGACAGTGCCGGTGGCAAGGCTAAGGGAACCGATAAGATCCCTGTGGTCACGGCCGTAAAAGATATGTTTGCAAGTGTTAAGTCCAACGACATGACGAGCTTTAAGGCATGGCTCGATGCCGGTGGCGACGGCATCGATAAAGAGGTCAACGCCATTCAGTACGGCTACGGTGTATCGCCGGTTGTCTATCGTGCGGGTAAGGGCGACAAGAAGCCCGTTCGGCTTGTTCCCAACGCCATGACCGAGGCCATGAGCGGAGGCGCGAGCTCGGCGGCAACGGTGAGCATGGAATCCATGGGAACCTCGGTCTTTAACGAGATGATTGACGACCAGAGCCTGCTCGACAGCCAGTACGATGTCGTCGCCGGTCATTGGCCCACGTCTGCCAACGAAGCCGTGATGGTGCTTTCGAGCCGCGGCACGGTGGGCGACTATACGCTCTATAGCATCGGTGCGCTGGATATCGATGAGCTCAACGATCTGGTAAACAGCGCTATGACGGCTGACGGTGGGGTCGAAACGCCCGAGACCGGCACCGACTTTACCTACGACGATGCGCTGTCTACCACGTTTAAGGTGCTGTCGCCGGCTGATGCGTATCGCAAAAACGAAGAGACCGGCATGTGGACTGACATGTCTGGCGACGCCGACTTTATGGCAGCCAAGGTTGCTGACGGTATCGACGTGCACATTGTGGGCGTGGTGCGACCCAACGAGACGGCCAACGCGAGCGCGTTGTCCCCGGGCATTGCCTATACGCATGCGCTGACTCGCCAGCTTATGGAGCGCGCTGCCGATTCGCAGATTGTGCAGGAACAACTCGCCCACCCCGAGACGGATGTCTTTACGGGCAAGTCTTTCGATGAACTGCAAGGCGAGGCCAAACAAGGCGTGGATCTGAGCAGCATGTTCAGCGTGGACGAGGCAGCGCTCAAGAGCGCGTTCTCGTTTGATGCGTCTGCACTCTCGGGTGCGGCCGGCGGTATGGACCTTTCTGGTATCGACTTATCCGGGTTGGACATTGACCTCTCGGACGTTGGCAAGGACATCGACTTCAGCGACATCATGGCACAAGCACCGGCTCCAGATTTCTCGGGCATCTTTGACGGTCTGGAGCTCACGCCCGAGCAAATGCAGCAGGTGGGAACTCTTGCCAACCAACTGTTTGAGGGCTTTTTACGGTCTGATCAGTTTAAGGCGCTGACACCCGATGATCTTAAGGACGCGTCAAAGTTCGCCGATGCATTCTCGGCGTATCTTGAGAATGATGCCGCAGCGCAGCAATGCCTGGCTCAGCTCAAAGCGCTCGGCGGCGATGCCCTGGCCGAGCGCCTGCAACAGGCGATGACCGACTATGTGCAAAAGCAGCTGGCTCCGTATCTGCAGCAGGCTATGGATCAGGTGATGAAGGTAATCAGCGAGCAGATAGCGTCGACGGTATCGTCCCAGCTCAAGGCGGGCACAGCGGGGCTTATGGACCAGATGGCGACGCAGATGTCTTCGAGTTTTGCCAACCTGGCGAGCGCCATGCACGTGGATGCGAGCGCCTTTGCTCGTGCCATCCATTTCAACATGGACGCCGAGGACCTGAGTTCGCTCATGATGAGCTATGCCAAGGCTTCGAAGCTCACCTACGACAACAATCTGACCACACTGGGCTATGCGGACGAGGCCGACCCCATCTCGGTCAAGATTTTCCCGCGCGACTTTGAGGCCAAAGAGCGCGTGCTCGATCACATCGATGCGTATAACAAGCAGGTCAAAGCCGCCGGCCACGATGATCGGGCAATTACGTACACCGACTACATGGGCATCATTATGGGTTCGGTGACCGACATTGTGAACACCATCAGCTTGGTGCTCATCGCATTCGTGAGTATCAGCCTGGTGGTGAGCTCCATCATGATCGGCATCATCACGTATATCAGCGTGCTGGAGCGCAAAAAGGAGATTGGCATTCTGCGTGCGATCGGCGCGTCGAAGCGCAATGTGGCCAACGTGTTTAACGCCGAGACCTTTATTGAGGGGCTTATCGCCGGCGTCTTTGCTGTTGTCGTCGTGGTGGCCGTGAGCTTCCCGGTCAATGCTTGGGCGCTTGCGGCCAAACAGGTCCCCAACCTGATGAGCCTGCCCGTGCAGGATGCGCTGGTGCTCATCGCGATTTCGGTGCTGCTAACGGTCGTCGCCGGTCTGCTACCGGCCCGCAGTGCATCCAAAAAGGACCCCGTGGAGGCCCTGCGCTCCGAATAATGTGACAAAGGGACAGTCCCTTTGTCACATTGAGACCCTTGCGAAAACGGGGTCTAATTACCGTTCGGCAGGTTAAGAACTCCCTCTCCCCGCTTAATGCTTGACGAAGAGTCCTCTGGTTTATATACCTATCGGTAGGCATATAGGATGTATTGCCGATAGAAATGGAGCAACCATGACTCTCACCACACCAGCCAAAAAAGATTGTCTCCGTGAAAGCGGCGCATTTGCTTGGGTCGTCGTTATTGCGCTCGGCTTAATGTCCGCCGGAACAACTGGCACATATAGCATTATTGCCGGCTCATTCGTTGCTCCAGTATGTGAAGATCTGGGCTTTGACTACACTTCTTTTTCTTTCTATTTCACCGCGATTCTTCTTGGCCTTGCGCTTGGGCTTCCGCTTTTGAGTCGCTTCATTCCAAAAGTAATCGGCAAACCATGGCATATTTGCATTGAACTCGTCCTTATTGCCGCCGGCGCCGCAATGGCGTTCTACACCGAGGTCTGGATGTTCACCGTCTCCGCCGCAGTGATCGGCATCTGCTTTTCGTTTACAACGGGCGTCTGCATGTCCGATGTCATTGACCAATGGTTCAGCAAATCGTCCGGTCTCGCCATCGGCCTCGCTTGGGGCGTTAATTCTCTCTGCACGCTGTTATTGAGTCCTGTCATTACACTGGTCATCGAGCAGCAAGGCTGGCGTACGGGATACATCGTGCTTGCGGCCGTTTCTGCAGCTATGATTTTGCCTGCAAGCGCATTTATCATTCGCCTTAACCCCTCTGATCGCAATATGCTTCCGTACGGAGAGACCGCCTCCGAAACCCATGAGAGCTGCAGCGCCGATGAGCAGGAAGATGTCCTTTCGGGCATGGCACTCCGCGATGCCGCGAAAACGCCGTCTTTTATTCTCTGTGTCCTCTTGCTTTGCGTGGCGCAGCTCACCTGCTGCATGAACCAGCTGTTTCCAACCTATGCAAGCGAGGTCGGTTTCAATCCTATCGTAGGAAGCTTAATGGTCTCGGCAGCTTCACTCTCCGATATCTTCCTAAATCCCTTCGTGGGCAAAACATGCGACAAGCTTGGCGCTATTAAAGCAACGGTCGCATGGACAGGTGTCAGCATTCTTTCATTCCTGCTTCTTATCATTGGCGGAAGCAATGAGACCGTTTCCATCATTGCAGCTGGTGTAAACGATGTCATGTTCGCCATCGTTGGAACCGCAATGCCGATGCTTCTCCTCTCGCTCTTTGGATCACGCGATTTTGGAAGGATCTATTCGATCGTTTGCTCAGCGGGCTATGTCGTCGGTGCTTTTGGAATGCCGGTCATGATGAAGGTTTACGGCATGGCAGGGTCATTCGGGGGTGCGGACGATTTCTTGGACCGCGCCTAGGCGTATCCAAGCTTCCTGCGGT
>UQPL01000059.1:0-10022 GCA_900542895.1 uncultured Collinsella sp.
GGCAGCGTCAGATGTGTATAAGAGACAGCGTAGGACAGGATGACGTCGGCAGAAGGAGCGGTGTAGTTGCCATCGCTATCCTTGACGGTATCGAGGCTGTACTGGCTCTCGATGGCCTCGCGCGCGGTGATGTCGCTCTTCTTGCCGTTGTAGCTATAGCTTGCCACGGTCGAATCGAGCTGGTCCTCGGTGAGGGTCGCCGAGCCGACGCCCTTGCCGCCAAAACCACCGTTGCCGATAAAGAAGCCGACCACAGCAGCGATCACGACTGCGACCACAAAGGCGGCAATCATCGTCTTCTTGTGCTTGGATACGCGATCGTCTTCATCGGAACCCAGGATATCGTCGTCCTCATCCTGGGCCTCGGGCATCAGATTCTCGTCAGCGGCATCCGCGGCAACCTGAGCCTCCAGACGGGCGTCCTCCTCCTCGGCCGTCGTACCGGCAGCAATGTGCTCGGCAGACGTACCGGCGACCAGGTCGATCTTCTCGTCCTCGTCACCGTCGGAGCCTTCGCCGCGCTCGATGATCTGGATGCCGTCGATCTCGTCCTTCTCGTCCTTCTTTTGAATCAGACCCATATCGGTTACTCCTTGTTAGGAAACATAGTCCTCAATAGAATACGCCCGACAGAGCGCCGGGCGTATTGATTCTTAGGTTATACGCAAACACTTAAGTACTATTTAGGCGTTTGCAGCGTGCCTACCTTAGGCCAGGTGCGCGATAACGGCATCGGCAAAGGCCTGCGTGCCCACGGCCCCCTCGACGGAGCCGGTCTGGGCACGGCGCACGTCGCCGGTAACCTGCTCGCCCTCGTCGAGCGTGGCAGATACGGCGGCGCGAATGCGATTGGCAGCATCGTTCTCGCCCAGGTGATCGAGCATCATTGCAGCAGAGAGAATCTCGGCCGTGGGGTTGGCGATATCCTGGCCAGCGATATCGGGCGCGGAGCCGTGCGTTGCCTCGAAGATGGCGCAGTCGGCACCGATGTTGGAGCCGGGGGCCATCCCTAAGCCGCCCACCAGGCCGGCGCACAGGTCGCTCACGATGTCGCCGTACAGGTTGGGCAGCACCAGGACATCGAAGTCATTGGGGTTCTGGACCAGGCCCATGCAGGTGGCGTCGACGATCTTGTCGTTGAACTCGATATCGGGATAGTTGGCGGCCACCTCGCGCGCCACGCGCAGGAACAGGCCGTCGGTCGCTTTCATGATGTTTGCCTTGTGTACGGCCGTCACCTTTTTGCGGCCGCAGCGACGGGCGTACTCAAAGGCATACTCCACAATACGGCGGCTCTTGACGATGGAGATCGGCTTGATCGAGATGGCGGAATCGGCGGCGAAGGTCTTCTGACCCGAGCGTTCAACGAGCTGCGAGAGCTCCTCGACCTCGGCAGCACCCTCATCGAACTCGATGCCGGCGTAGAGGTCCTCGGTATTCTCGCGCACGATGACCAGGTCGACGTCGCGAAAGCGCGATCCGTCGCCCGGCTGCGACAGGCAGGGGCGCACGCAGGCGTACAGGTCAAAGTACTTGCGCAGGGCCACGTTGACGCTGCGGAAACCCGTGCCGACCGGCGTGGTGATGGGGCCCTTGATGGCAACCTTGGTCTCGGCGACCGCATCGAGCACGTGCTGGGGCAGTGGCGTGCCAAACTCGTCCATGACGCCGGCACCGGCCTCCTGGACATTCCAATTGATCTGGATACCGGTGGCCTCGACCACGCGGCGCATGGCCTGCGTAATCTCGGGACCAATACCGTCACCGGGAATCAGGACTACATCGTGCGCCATAATCTGTTACTCCTCGTTTTCGGCGTCGTCAGATTTTTTAACGCTAGCACGCTTCTTCTTTTTGGAGAGATCAAGGTCAAAGCGTTTAACAAGCATTTCGCAAATCTCGCTCGAACGGGCTTTGAGATAGCTGCCCTTGCCGTTCTCGGCATCGAACTTAAGGCGCAGCGCGAGCTTCTCGGCGACCTCGGCGTCGATCCCGCCCTGGCCAAACTCGTACAGGCAACCGAGCATGTCGCGATACTCGAGGTCGCCGTGGTAGCACTGAATGGCCTCGTCCAGGATGGGCCAAGCCTCGCGCGAACGCTCGACGCTCGTGGCGCCCCACACGCACAGCAGGCGGAAGGCGGCATAGCGCAGCGTGGACGAAATCTCATCGAACAGCGCGGTCTCGGCGCCCTCAAAGGCATCGCCCAGCTGCTCGGGGCAGGTGGTGGCGAGCGCCGCCAGGGCATCGAGAGCCTCCCAGCGGGTCTGAGCCTCGGGGCGGTCGAGCGCCTCGATTAGCGCGGGCACGCAGGGCACGACGCGCTGCGGATCGCGCTCGGCAAGCAGGTGCAGCACGCGGGCGGCAAACTGACGGATGCGGCGCGTGGGGCAGCCGAGCTCCTGGACCAGGCGGTCGACGGCGTTCTCGTTCTCCTCTGCCAGCTGGAGCTGTGCCAGCTCCTCGTCGGTGAGCTGTTCGTCTTTGTTTTCTGCCATAGTTACCTCTTTTTACTATTTCTTAGCGTGCTTGTCAGCACCCTTGCTGTCATCGGTGACCGAGATGAGCTGTCGGTCGGCCGCGCCATTGCGACGCGCACGGCGGCGCTCCTCGGCATCGCCCGCGTCGGCGGCGGCGCGGTGAGCCTTGTTAACGTTAAAGACCTCGTCGTGTTTGCGCCACGGACCGACGGACTCGCCAAAGCTCATCTTAAGGCCGGCGATAAAGCCGCCGAGCCAGCCGATCGGCGCAAACTGCACCAGCGGGAACAGCGAGAACACCCAGGTCAGCAGGATGACTGCCGCCGCTCCCGCAAAGTTGGCAATCCAGTAGTCGCGCTTGGTGATGACGCGCTTTTCGCACGCCCACTGGCCGCACAAAAAGCCAATGTAGATCGCGAAGAGAAAGAGCACCAGCGCAAGCACCACGAACGTCCAGCTCATGGGCGCTACTCCCCGTGATGGTGGCCGCAGCAGCACTCGTGGCCATCATCATGGCCGTGGCCGCCGCAGCACTCGTGGTCCTCGCCATGGTGGTGGCCGCAACCGCACTCATGGTCGTCGCCGTGCTCGCCGCAACCGCAGCCGTCCTCGTGAGCACCGTGCTCTTCGGGACGATACTGCGACCAGTCCAGACCGGCGGCGATGGCGTCGGCCTCCTCCTTATAGAGGACCGTGATGGCCTGGGTGCCCAGCTTGGCACCACCGATGGCATCGAGCATGTCGTAGAGCGTAAAGGCCACGTCGGCGCCGGGCAGTGCAAGCTCGCGATCGTCGGCATAGGCGAGCGCCAAGCGCAGGTCCTTGATGAAGTGCTCGACCATAAAGCCGGGCTTGTAGTCGCCGTCGAGCGCCTTGGTAGCCAGGCTCTCCATGGCGCCGGACTTGCCGGTACCGCCCAGGATCATCTGGCGGGTCTTCTCCAGATCAAGGCCGCTCAGCTCGGCAAATGCCATGGCGTCTGCCATGCCGACCATGCAGGCGCCCAGCGACACCTGGTTGGCGAGCTTGGCAGCCTGGCCCTTGCCGGCGCCGTCGAAGCAGCAGATGTTGGCCGCAAAGGCGGCAAGGATGTCGCGGACCGGCGCGATGTCGTTCTCGGTAGCGCCCACGATAGCCGTGAGCGTACCGGCGATAGCGCCCGACTCGCCGCCGGTGACGGGGCAGTCAAACGCCATGCGACCAGAAACCTGGGCGGCCTCGGCAATGTCACGGGCAAGCTCGGGCGAGCTCGTGGTGAGGTCGATCAAGACCGCGCCGGGCTTAGTGCACGCGAGCAGGCCGTCGCCCGCCAGGTAGAGTTCCTCGACCTCGGAGGGATAGCCCACCATGGTAAAGACGACATCGGCGTTCGCCGCGGCATCGGCCGGCGTATCTGCCCAGACGGCGCCGCGCTCGATAAGCGCCGCCGCCTTGGACTTGGTGCGGTTGTTGACCGTGACGGGATAGCCGGCGTCCAGAATGTGGCCGGCGATGGGGGCACCCATGATTCCGGTGCCGATGAATGCGACGGAGAGCTTGTTTGCCATGAAACCTTTCCTTTTGGGTTGGGTGTTGTTACCAGGTTGAATACTCGGTGCCAGCGTTTGGGCTGTGAGTCGAGGGCGATTACGGACGCAGCGCTTGCCTACTGACCGCGCACGCGGCGGGCGATACGGTCGGAAAGCGACGCCTTGTCGGCGCGGTTCTTACCCCAAAACGCGCAGCCCACCATGCCGGGGCCCACGTGCGAGCCGATGGTGGGACCCACGGAGCCGCGAATGATCGTGACGTCGGCGCAACCCTCCTCCTTGCGGATGGCGGCTTCGAGCCAGTCACCATCCTTTTCGGCATCGGCCGTCATGATGGCGATGGGCATGGTGCGATCGGGCACGTAGTTCTCGCGGAACGACTTGAGGATGGACTTGAGCGCCTTCTTGCGGCCGCGGTTGACGCCGATCAGCGACAGCGAGCCGGCCAGGTCGTAGGAGAGCTCGGGCTTGACGTCGAGCTTTGCCGTGAGCTGCGCCGCCGCGGGAGGAATGCGGCCGCCGGCAGCCAGTGCGTCGAAGCTCTCGAGCGTAAAGTAGCCGTGAACGTAGGTCTTTGCCTCGTTTGCCCAATCGACCAGCTGCTTGGCGGTCAGTCCCGCCGAACGCTGGCGCACGGCCTCGAGCGCCAAGAGCGCACCGGTCGCGCAGGGCAGAGCGTTGTCGACCACGTAGAGCTCAAAGTTGGGATACTCGGCGCGCACGACATCTGCCGCCTGGCACGCGGAGTTGTAGCTCGACGACAGCGCCGAGGTAAAGCACAGGTAGACCGTGGGCGTGCCCTCTTTGGCGCACTCGGTAAAAAACTCGATATAGCGACCGAGCGACACAGCCGAGGTGGACACGCGGGCACCGGCGCGCATGCGGTCGTAGAACTCCTTAGGGCTCATGCTCGACCAGATGTCATCCGTGCGCTCCTCGCCATCGATAATGAAAGGGAAACCCAGGATATCGACATCGAGGTTCGCGGCGACCTCGGGGCTAAAGTCGCAGCAGGTATCGACGACGATGCGGCAACGGTTCGAATGACCGGCGGATGCGGCCTTGTCCATCAAAGCGACTCCTTACGTAAAAAGGCGGCCACCCGCATGGGATGGCCGCCAACCGTTAACTCATGCAAGTTAACGTATTTTACTCGTCAAGTGTTTCGATGCGGGGCTTGATGATGCCATATCCACCATTCTTACGGTGATACACCACATTGATGAGACCGGTCGTCGCGTTCTCGAACACGTAGAAGTCGTGGCCCAGCAAATCGGTCTGCACCAGCGCCTGCTCCTCGGTCATCGGGGTGACATCGATGACCTTCTCGCGGACGAGCAGGTCGTCGTCCTCCTCGGGCAGCAGCAGGTCGGCCAGATCCTCAACGCGCTCGACCGGCGCGACATCCGCGGCACTGGCACCACCCTGGCGGTTGTCCACGACCTTGGTCTTGAACTTGCGCAGCTGGCGGGTGACCTTATCGGCGGAGAGGTCGATGGCAGCATACATATCTGCGCCGTGCTCGGCAACGCGAATCACCGAACCGCGGGCACGAGCCGTGACCTCGACGATTGCCGGGTTGGGGTTCGAGGGGTTCTTCTCATAACGAAGCACGACGTCGACCGTCATGGGCTCGATATCGAAAACCTTGAGCGCCTCGCCGATCTTCTCATCCACATGCGCACGCAGAGCATCGGTTACCGTCGTCTTGCGTCCAGAAACCTTGATATCCATACGTGGCTCCAATCTGCCTCGGGGACTTACTGTACTGGCTATGTACCCATTGCCGTGCATTTAATCACGCGGATTCCTAAAGACCCGAATAACGATTGCTTGATACCGCATACCGAAGTCTCGTACTTTTCCATGGCAAAGTGCGCTATAGGAGGGAGCCGACAGATTTGTATTTGGTCCCGAAAATTGACTTTGACCTGCTGGTTTTATAGGGATGAAAAAGCCGGGCTCCCCTATTGGGGAAGCCCGGCAGTGCGTGTCGAAACCGTGAAGAGGTGTCCTTTCCAACGTATAGGAGACACCACCCCTAGCAATAACTAGCTATTGAGCTTGTTAATGTCGTCGTCGGTGATGGTGCCTTCCTGACTGGACGATTTGCTCTCGGAGGATGCGGTCTCATGGTTGGAATCGGAGGATTCATCGCCGGAGGACATGGTCTCACTGGACTCAGAGTCGCCCGGCTGCACGTTAGCGCCCGAAACCGTCTTAGTGGTGAGGTCGTAGGGCATCCTGCCATACCAGACGCAGTGGACTGCCTCGAGCGTACCGTCGACTGTGATGTCGTCGAGGGCATCGCTCACGGCACGGCACAGTTCGTCATTGGACGAGAGGCCCGCAACACCAAGCGTCGAGGGCGCCTCGAGCGCACCGACATAGGAGATCTCGCTCATCAGGCGTGCAAGGTAACCGCCGGCCGTGGAGTCGCAGATCACATAGTCGACCTCGCCGGACTCGAGCGCCTCAAAGCACTCGTTGATGTTGGAGTAGGTCTTTTGGTTGGCGGTAATGCTCTGCTTGGCGAGCGCCTCCTGCGAGGCCGAGGACATCTGAACGCCCAGGGTGGACGTGTTAAGGGTATCGGTGGAAACGTTTAGCGACCCACCATCGCTAGTTTTACCGAACACGGAAGTGGCATCGTACAGGCAGGTGCCGAGCGAGCTAACGCCCCCGTCCGTGGAGTTGATCTCGCCGATAAAGATATCAGCCTTTTTGTCGCCGAGCGCGGAACCTGCCGAGGATGCATCGACAAAGGCGACATTAAGGCCCATGCGGTTTGCGAGGGCGCGGGCGGCGTCGACCGCATATCCCGTGAGCTCGCCGTCGGCGTCCTGCATGGCCTGCGGCGCGTCGGAAGTATCGAGGGCGACCGTCAGGGTTCCGGGAGTGACCAGGGCATCGTCCGACACCGCCGGCGTGACGGTCTCGTACTCGATCTGGTCGATCGTGGGAGTCGTGAACGTAGACAGCGGGTTGAACGCGCATCCGCTCAGGCCCAAAACGGCGATGACCGCTGCGGTCCCAGCACCTAACCGAGCCGCGTGCATCAAGCTGCCCCTCACCATGTCCACTACCCTGCCTTCTGTGTCGTATACGATCCGTGCGTTGCGCGGAATATCAGGTTGTTCCCACCAGCTGACCTGGTATTTGACCCCACACTTGCGCACCGGGGTGTTTGCTCGGGAGGCCGCAGCCACCTTCACGACTGACCCGCTCGCCCGCGAGGCGGTATTGCCCCAAAGAAAGTAGAACGGACGGTGCGGCTTACATCTAGGACGCGCCATGATCGCGCCGCGCGCACGCGGTCGCTTACGTGGATCCCTTTGACCGCGTCTGTCTTGGACTAGGACGGGCATTTCGTCCGTCCGCAACCACAGCCTGGTAGGAACGAAGCGCATTATAGCTAAGTTCAAGCTAAAGTTTAAGGTTAGGGGCGTCATTCGCATCGCGAGTACAAATTTCGCAGGTCGGAGCGGGCTATTCGTGCCCCTATGAAGCCCGGAGCCCCCCTACGGGGAGCTCCGGGGCACCCTTCTTAGGGTGCCCCAGCCAAAATATGGCAAATATGAGTACTGTCACCAATTTAGTAACAGGCAATTTTGGCCTTTCGGACAGATTTTGCGCTCAGAGTCGCCAACCTGATGCTTAGTTATTCTACATTTGTTTATTATCTTCTTACTTTACGCCGCCTCCGAGTTCTAAATTCCTTGATTTTGCTGTTACTGATTTAGTGACAGTACTCATATTTGCCTTATTTTGGCCAGAGCATATGATTAACCCTCTATTTTCGACGCGAATTAGACCGGCTTAAGCCCAAAACACGCCCGCAGCGTGTTAAGCAACGCCTCTTGCTTCTTCCTGCGGGCATCGACACGATTCCGGTACCGCTTTCGCATACGCTGGTGCATGCGCCATGCGAGTGCTTCCATCGCTTCCATGTCACAGAGCATCTCGTTGTTGACCGTCGCGACCTCGATCCCCATAGCTATGAAGCCCGTGTTGCGTTTTTCATCATGGATACGTCCCCTCCGGGAGGAATGACCCAGCTCACCGTTGTATTCCAGGTCAAACCGGGCTGCTTCCTGATACGCATCGCAAACTGCATGCGGCATCCCCGAAATCGCCTGCGCGCGGTCGTTGAACTCGATCTTGTGGTCGGTCTTAAAAGGGCCGCAGGCAAATCCGCCACAGGAAAACGGAAGCGAAAACATGGCGAGCATGATGCATTCCATGGGCGAGCGCAGGTTTTCCGACAGATAGGGGCACAGCCGCCGCAGCTGTTTGGCCACATTCCCCTTGCATGCCGCAAGGTAATCTGCCAGGCGATCGGGCGTCAGTACCGGCTCGACTTCAAAGTAGCCCACGTCTGCCGGTTGGTCCTTGTCCTTTGCAAGTCTATTCGCAACAGGCGAGGTGTAAGGAGGCAGATACTTCCCGCGATCGCTCAGTGAAATCTTGGAACACAGTTCCTGGGCCAGAGCAAACGCCTGGATACAGCCGACCTCGCGGGCAACGGCAACACAAAGGGCCTCGGGAGATAGACTGTACACCCCCGGTTCCACCTCTAGAATCGAGCCGGCGGGCAACCCGGAGCATACGGACCAGCCCACGCCAGGCATGCGGCGGCGCTGCGCCGCAGATCCCACCAGCAAGCAAAGATCTTCTTGCACCTCGCCGCTTGCGGCCCCAATCCGCACCAAGTCGGGAAGATAGATGTCCTCGGTCGAGGGCGACGACGTGCGCAGCACACGGCGCTCTTCATCGGGATCGAGGTCCCTCCAGCTGATGTAACCCATTTGTCGGCGCTCGGCGCGCATCATGCGTAGCGCCGAGGCGCCGGTCAGAATTATGGAGGCCGCCAGTTGCTCGCTTGTCGGCTCGTCACACCGCGCCATCTTCACTGCCACAAAACCACCCCTACCAAACGCGTGCGATAGCAAGGCCATCGACGGCCGCGGCACCGGCACGCTTGAGCTCCGCCGAGGCCGCTGCCATAGTCGCGCCCGTAGTAATGACATCATCGATAAGCAGCAGGCGGCAGCCGCGCACATCCTCGACTGTCTCGTACATGCCCCGGGCGTGTTCCCGGCGCTCATCGCGACCGAGCTCTCGCTGGTCACCATGACCGTATTTAACCAGGGCGTCCAGCAACGGGACACCCGAAAGATCGCAAAACGAGCGCGCGATTGCTTCCATATGATCGAACCCACGCCGCCGAAACGCTGCCGCAGTCGCGGGCACAAATACCACCGCGTCGGCGCCGGACAGCACGCTGCCGTAGCGATCGGATGCTGCCACCTGGGCATGCAAGGCAGTGTCGTAGAGCAACTCCGCCAGATACGGTGCCAGACGGCGCTCGCCCGCATCCTTGTACGCCTTGATGATGCGCGGCAGCGGATGTGCGTAGACGGCACATGCCAGGCAGCGATCGAGCGCCTCGGCCATTGCCGAAGACGCGCCCTCGACCGAGCACTCGGTACACAGCAAATCCCCAAACGGGGCACCACATCGGATGCAGCTATGGCACGGGTCGATGAGCGCAAACGAGGCCAGACAATCCTGGCAGATCAGCGCACCGGAGCGCTCGCAGCCGGCGCATCGCGTGGGCGACACCGCCTCGAGCGCCTCGTATGTCACGTGCTCGGCAAGCGGTAGCAATTCGTCCGCAAACGGTAGGGCGTCGGCACCCTGCAGACGGCTCAATATGTTCAGATGGCTTTTCAAGACACAACCCTCCCTACGTTCGGTCGCAGGGAGGGTTGTTGATTCAGCGTTATGATACCCCGACGCGCTCGGGGCAAGGCGGGCTAAATCCGCTCGCGGGCGCTATTCGCCGGCAGGCGGTTGCGGTGCGGACGAGGTGTGGGTCGAGCCCTCGCCACCATCCTGGCGCGGCTTGCGGGAACGGCGACGGCGACGGCGCTTTTGACCCTGGTCGGCCGAGCCCTCGCCACCGCGATCCTCGCGCGGCTCGCGCTCGTCGCGAGCGGCGCCACGCGAA
>UQPL01000060.1:0-9987 GCA_900542895.1 uncultured Collinsella sp.
ACGTTGAACAGCGCGCTCGAGATCTGGTAATCGAAGAAACTGCCCACGCTCAGACAAAGGCACAGGACAACCGCGATAATGGCGACATCTTTCTTATAGATGTATCCGAACATGCTTTCCTTTCGGTCGGGCGAAGGGCGGTCAACCTGCAATGTGGGTGAGACGAAGATGGCTTTGTCCCGTAAATACCCTTACAGGTTGAGCATAAGTAAGCGAAAACGTTCCATTTGTGGCAAGGTGGCCCGAAGGAGGAGGGAAGCGTACTTGCGTACGCGACCGACGAGTGAGGGTCAGATTGCCCAAATGGGGCGTTTGCAGCGTCGACCCGTTAGTCGTCGTCGCTCGCACCCAGCTGTTGCAGCAGCATGAGTGCCGCGGCCACCGGGCCGGTGCCGTCGTTGGCGTCGAGGCCGCGACCCAGGCCGCTGCCCGCGCCGGCGCCCGCCTTGTAGGGCACCGACAGCTTGCGGCTCTTAGGGAAGTTCACCGCGCCGTACCGGTTCTTAAGCTCAAAGGCCACCTTCTTGGGCACGTCGACGCCCAAAAACGTGATGCGGCCGCCACTGAGCGTGACGCTCTCGAGCCCCAGACGCTCGCCGCGAATGCGGATGCGCGCGCGATTGAACAGGTTGAGTCCCGCCAACGGCAGCTCGCCATGCGCGGCTTCGGTCTCCTCCTGCACCTCATCGATGCTCTCCAAGTCCTCGGCCGCTGCGAGCTTGCGGTACACGAGCACGCGCTGATCCACCGCCGGCAGGTACTCCTCGGACAAGAAGTAGTCGGCCGGCAGGTTAATACCCACGCTCGCCGCCTCCACGCCGGCGTCGTCATCGCCGCGCGCCTCGGCCACGGCCTGGCCCAGCATCTGCGTAAACAGGTCAAAGCCCACGCTCGACAGGTTGCCGTGCTGCTCGGCTCCCATAAGCGAGCCGGCGCCGCGAATCTCCAGGTCGCGCATGGCGATGCGCATGCCGCTGCCCAGGTCCTGGAACTCGGAAAGTGCGGTCAGGCGCGCCGTCGCCTCCTCGGTGAGCGGCAGCTCGCCCGGGAACATAAAGTACGCGTAGGCCTGCGTGGCAGAACGCCCCACACGGCCCTTGAGCTGGTAGAGCTGTGCCAGACCCAGGCGCTGCGAGTCCTCGATGATGAGCGTGTTGGCGGTCGCGTTGTCGATGCCGCTCTCCACGATGGTCGTGGCGATGAGCACGTCAATCTTCTTGGTCGCGAACTCGATCATCACGTCCTCGACCTCGCGCGGGCTCATCTTGCCGTGTGCCACGCCCACGCGCGCCTCGGGCGCGGCCTCGTGCACGCGCGCCACGGCGTCATCGATGGTCTTGACGCGGTTGGACACGTAATACACCTGACCGCCGCGGCCCACCTCCAGGCGAATCGCCGCGCTCACCACATCGGGGTCGTACTCCCCCACGTGCACGATCACGGGACGACGCCCGGTCGGCGGCGTCGTGATCAGGCTCATGTCGCGCACGCCACTCGTGGCCATCTGCATGGTACGCGGAATGGGCGTTGCCGAAAGCGTGAGCACGTCGATCTGCTCGCGCAGGTTCTTGAGCTGCTCCTTGTGCTGCACGCCAAAGCGCTGTTCCTCGTCGATGATCACCAGGCCCAGGTTCTTGGGGTTCACATCGGCCGAAAGCAGGCGGTGCGTGCCGATGAGCACATCGATCGTGCCCTTGGCAAATGCCTTGAGCGCGCGCTTCTGCTGCGCCGGCGTGCGGAAGCGGCTGAGCACCTCAACCTCGAGGCCAAACGGAGCAAAGCGCTCAAAGAAGGTCTCGTAGTGCTGCTGGGCAAGAATGGTCGTGGGGCAGAGCACCATGACCTGGCGGCCGGAGTCCACGCACTTAAACGCCGCGCGCAGGGCAACCTCGGTCTTGCCGAAGCCCACGTCGCCGCACAGCAGGCGGTCCATGGGCTTGGGCGCCTCCATGTCGGCCTTAATGTCGGCGATGGCCTCCAGCTGGTCGCGCGTCTCGTCGTAAGGGAAGCTCTCCTCCATCTCGATCTGCTCGGGCGTGTCGGGCGGGCAGGCGATACCGGTAATCGACGAGCGGCGCGTATACAGGTCGACCAGGTCAAACGCCAGCTTTTTGGCGTTCTTGCGCGCCTTGTTGGTAGCGCGCGTCCAGTCGGCTGTGTTGAGCCTGGTCAGGCGCGGCTTGTCGCCGTCGGGGCCAACGTAGCGCGTGATGCGGTCGACCTGCTCGAGCGGCACGTAGAGCTTGTCGCCATCGGCATATTCCAGCAAAAAGTAGTCGCGTTCCTTGCCGCCCACTTCCTGGCGCGCGATCTCGCTAAAGAGCGCGATGCCGTGGGTAGCGTGCACCACGTAATCGCCCGGCTTAAACGGGAACGTGATCTGCGTAATGTCCACCTTGCGGCGGCTGCGCGCGCGGTTGGCATCCATGCGGGCATTGAGGTCGGCGATCGAGAACACGGCCAGGTTGGCATCGGGCACCACCACGCCCTGCGGCAAGGCGGCATCGACAAAGGTCACACGTCCGCGCGAAATAGTGGGCACGGCGGCGCCGGCGGCAGCCTGCGCGGCGCCCGCCTCGAGCGAGCGGGCGTTGAGCGCGTCGGCCTTACGCTCGCGAATGGAAGCATGGGCCTCCTGGCGTGCGGCACGGTCGGCGGAATCCGCCGCTGCCACGCGAACGCGGTCGCCGATAACACCAGCGTTTTCGGGGGCGGACGTCAGCGACTCCTCAAAGGTAATGCCCTCGTCGCCAAAGGTAAGCTCCATCGACTCGCGCGCACCGCGGTCGGGGATGGCAAACACGCAGGCGTAGCGCTTGCCCACGACTTCCTGAATGCGCGTCATAAAGCGATTGTCCGAGCCCGCAATGGCCGGCTGCTCAATCTTGAGCTCCGCCGTCACCGCGCCGCCGGCACGGATGAGGCTCACGTAGTTCAGGCGCTGCTGGGCACCAAAATCGAGCTGCTGGGCACGTACATACAGGCCATCCAGCCGGTCAATCCCTGCCTCGCCAGCACGCGCCTCGATATCCTCGTAGGCACGCAGGCAATCGTCGAACAGCGAGCGCGGCTCGGACAGCACCACGAGCGCCTTGCCGCTCACGTGCGCCAGCGGGCTCACGGTCTGGCCGTACATTACCGGCAAAAAGCGGTCGAGCTCGGGTGTAACGATGCGCGCATCCACCATCTCGAGCAATGCGGCCAGCTTGCTGTCGTCCTGGCTGGCGCGATAGAGCGCCACATGCATGTTGTGGACGGCCTCGTCGGTAAGCGCCAGCTCACGGCAGGGGAAGATCTCGATGCTGTCTTCGTTACCGATGGTCTGCCCCGTTGAGCTCACCATGCGACGGATGCGGTCGATCTCGTCGCCAAAGAACTCAATGCGCACGGGCGCTTTTTCCTGCGCGGGAAACACCTCGACGGTGTCGCCGTGCACGCGGAACAGACCGGGCGCGTCGGCGGCGCCGGCATTGGTGTAGCCCATGCCCACTAGGCGCTGCGGCACCTCATCAAAAGGAATCTCCTCGCCCACCGCAAAGGTCGTGGACTCCCAATAGCGGCTCTCGACCGGCGGCACGCAGCGCAGCAGCGCGCGGGCCGAGGCAACCATGATGCAGTTGTCCCCGCGCACGATGCGCCCCAGAGCCTCGCAGCGCTGCGCCACCACGGCATCGTCGGGCGCCTGCTCGCGCCACGGATAGTCCTTGCGCTCGGGAAAGCGGCACACGTGTGCCAGCCCCACATAGGCGGCCAGGCTGCGCGCAGCGCGATCGGCCGCGTCCTCGCCGCTCACGATATAGACCGTGGGGCGCGGACGGCGCGCAAACTGGGCCGCCGCCATAAGCGTGCGACCCGACTGCGACACGGCCAGCGTCACGTCCTCGCCGGCATCGAGTCCGGCCTCGACGGTCTGCAACGCCTCGGCAGTGTAGAGCTGCGCGGCTATACGGTGAATGAGCATGCTGTTCCTCCGGCATCGCAACGCCAAAAGCCCGCCGGGGCAAGCTCGGCGGGTCGTACGTCAAATACATTGTCTGTCATGGTAGCGCATGGAGAGGACTCCGGCTCAAGGGCAAACCCAGCCCCGCAAAAAACGCCAGACGAAGATGCGTTCCGCCCTACCCCGCTACGCGCACGCTGGGGCACAAATCTGCCAGCGGACACTCGTCACACTTGGGTTTGCGGGCGTCGCAGATCTCGCGACCGAAGGTGATCCACTGATGGTTAACCGACTCCCAATACTCGTGCGGCAAAATCTTGAGCAGATCCTGCTCGGTCTTGAGCGGCTCCTTGGCATGCGTCTTGGGACTCAGCATCAGGCGGTGCGCAATGCGGTTGACGTGCGTGTCCACCGCAATGCCTTCCACGATGCCATACCCCACGTTGAGCACGATGTTCGCCGTCTTGCGTCCCACGCCCGGCAGCTTCACGAGTTCCTTCATGTCGGCCGGCACCTCGCCGCCATAGTCGGCGACGATCATCTGCGCGGCCTCGACGGCATGTTTGGCTTTGCTCTTGTAGAAGCCGAGCGACTTGATGGTGTCTGCCACGTCAGCCACGCTCGCCCCAGCCATGGCCTCGGGTGTGGGCCACTGGGCAAACAGCCGCGGCGTCACTTTGTTGACCTGCGCGTCGGTCGTTTGCGCCGAGAGCAACACCGCGATCAGCAGGCGGAAGGGATTCTCGTGGTCCAAAAAGCACTCGACCGGGCCATAGCGACGGTTGAGGCGCTCACACACCTCAACGGCGCGCTCGCGTTTGGCGGCATTGGTCTCGCGTGGCATAACGACTCCTCGGCTCAACGACACAATAAACTTATGGGCACAATTGTCCCACGTCCGAGACGCTTACGCCTCCAAGAATGCGCCGGTCTGACGGCTCCACAGGCTCGCGTACTCGCCACCTGCCTCGACGAGCTGCGCATGCGTGCCGTCCTCGACGATCTCGCCATCGGCCAGCACCACAATGCGGTCGAGCGCCGCCACAGTGGACAGGCGGTGCGCCACCACAATGGAGGTACGTCCACGCATCAGGTTTTCGAGCGCCTCCTGCACCAGCGCCTCGGACTCGCTGTCGAGGGCAGACGTCGCCTCGTCGAGCACCAGAATCGGCGCGTCGGTTAGGATGGCGCGGGCGATAGCCACGCGCTGACGCTGGCCGCCCGAGAGCTTGACGCCGCGCTCGCCCACCATAGTGTCAAAGCCACGGGGCAAGCGGTCGATAAACTCCAGGGCATTGGCCAGGCGCGCGGCCTCGCGAATCTGCTCATCAGTGGCGTTGGGACGACCGTAGGCAATGTTTTCGCGAATGGAGCGGTGGAACAGCAGCGCTTCCTGCGGCACGTAGGCAACTTGGCGGCGCAGGCTCTGCTGCGTGCAGCGCGAGACGTCCTGGCCGTCCACGAGCACGCGGCCGCCCTGTACATCGTCCAGGCGCAGCAGCAGCTTGGTGAGCGTCGTCTTACCCGAGCCCGATTTGCCCACCAGGCCCACGCGCTGGCCCGCCGCCACATGAAGTGTCAGGTCATCGAACACGCTCTCGCCCGCCGCAGCGTCACGGTACGCAAAGCTCAGGTGCTCAAAATCAATCGCGCCCTCGGTCACTTTGAGCTCAGGGGCGTCCGGGTCGTCTGCCACCAAACATGGCTCGTCCAGCACGCGCGTCATCTCGGCCGCATCGCCGAGCGCGCGGTTGATGCGCTGCATCATGGAGCTTACGTAGTTCAGGCGCATGGTGAGGTTATAGGTGTAGGTAAAGATCATGACGAGCGAGCCGGCCGAGATGCCAAACCACGCGTTGCCGCCCGCCACGAACACACTCACCACGGCCATGGTGATGACGATAAGACCCGAGGTCGTAAAGTTGCGCTGCATCATGGCGTGCATCGAGACCGTCTCGGCATCGCGCGCGGCACGATCGGCGGCGTCGAACAGATCGCGTTCAAAGTCCTCGCGCCCGCAGGTCTTAACGGCCAAGATGTTCGTGACCGCGTCGGAGAGCACGCCCGAGAGCTTGTTCTGCGCGGCGGACGTCGCGGCCGAAAGCGGCATGATGCGCTTGTACATAAGCCAGACAAACGCGATGTAGACGACCATGATGCACACCAGGATCACGGTAAACGTCGGCACCACCGGGGCGAGTGCAGCCACGGTGCAGATGACCGAGGTGATGGTGGGGATGAGCGAATACACCGTCACGTCCACCAGCCCCGTGTAGCCGCTCATAAAACGACTCGTCTGGCTCACGAGCGATCCTCCAAAGCGGCTGGTATGGAATGTCATGGATTGGTTGGAGAGCGTGTCGAAGCATAGACGCGCCAGGTGATAGTTGCCTGCAATCTCGAGCTTGTAGACGGTGTAGTCCTGTAACTTGGAGAGGATCTGACCCACCAGGTTAACGAGTACGAGCGCCAGGATATAGGGGCCGAAGACCTCAAACACCTGGTCACCCGCCACGGGACCGGCTTGAACGCGGTCGACAATGAGGGCCATCACATAGGTATTGGCAAACGTCAGCAAAAAGATGTAGCCCGCCGACGAGAATACCGAGAGAAAGACAATCAGCGGCTGCGTGCGCGTGACACCCCAAAACCGCTGCAGCGTGCGGCGCACGGTGGAGCGACTGAGCGGGCTGGTGCTTCTCTGGGACATGGGCTTCCTTTCGCGTCTGATAGGGCGAAACGCCATTGTTGCACGTTGGAGCACGCTTCAGACAAGTGCGATGCGAAAAGCAGCGGGCACCCGCGTTTACGCCGGCGCCCCACCGTCTTGTTGCAATTAGTCCTAGTCTTTTTGGTCTGCGAGCAGCTCCGCGGACGTAAGCCCCAAAATCTCGTCGGCCTCCTCGGCATCTTCCAGCGCGTCGATGTCCTTGAGCTTGCGCTCCATGACGTTGGTGCGCGTGGTAATGATGCCCTCGACCGTTTTGCCCGCGGTCTCGATCTGCTGCTGGGCGCGGCGCAGCGCCTTTTGATAGCGCGGCAGCTCGGCCTTGACAGCGGAGAGCACGCGCAGTACATCGTCGGTGCGTTTTTGCAGCTTAAACGTTTGGTAACTCATCTGCAGGCTGTTGAGAATGGCCGCCATGGTGCTGGGGCCGGCAACGTTGACGTGATAGTCGCGGCCCAGGGTCTCGATAAGCCCGGGGCGGCTGACGACCTCGGCGTACAGTCCTTCAAACGGCACGAACATGATGCCAAAGTTGGTCGTTGCCGGCACACTCAGGTACTTTTCGCAGATGTCCTTTGCCTCGCGCTTCACCATCATATCGAGCGTCTTGCGCGCTGCGGCGACGGCCTCCGCGTCACCCGACTCCTGCGCGTCGAGCAGGTGCTCGTACGCGTCGCCCGGAAACTTGGAGTCAATCGGCAGCAGCACGGGGTCGCCCTCGTCCACCGGCAGCTTGACGGCAAACTCAACGCGCTCCGAGGCGCCGGGCTTGGTGGCGACGTTTTCCAGATACTGGTCGGGTGTAAGAATGTCCGCCAGAATTGCACCCAGCTGCACCTCGCCCAAAATACCACGCGCCTTCACGTTGCCCAGCACGCGCTTAAGGTCGCCCACGCCGGTGGCGATGGACTGCATGTCGCCCAGGCCCTTGTACACGGCCTCGAGCTGGTCGCTCACCTGCTTAAACGATGCCGACAGGCGATCGTTGAGCGTGCGGGAGAGTTTCTCGTCCACCGTCGCGCGCATCTGATCGAGTTGCACGTTGTTGTCTTTGCGGATAGCACCCAGCTGGGCATCGACCGTCTCGCGCACCTTGTCCAGGCGGTGCTCGATGCCCTCGCGGTTGGCACCGAGCTGTTGGGCCGTCTCGCGGCGAAGGTCATCCATCCGGTCACCAGCTTGCGAAAACTCACGTGCGATGGTCAGGTAACGTTGCTGCTCCACGGCCGCATCTGTCGTCTGCTGCTGCGCGATGGCGTTGGCCGTGCGGCGAGTTTCGGCCAGCGCGACGTTCAGGGCATCGAGCGCGTTGTTGGCCTGCTCGAGTGCTGCCAGCGTTTCCGCGCTACTGTCGCCACGCTCCCGCAACTCGGCACGCAGGCTCTTGAGCTGGAGGGCGCAAGCCACAGCAACCCCCACCGCCACCAAGGCGATCACAACAAGCACAATATCAATAGCAGACATAAACTCCGCCCAACAAACCCAATCGATCATCAATCAAAACCGCGATCAATCTTACCCCGCCACACGCACGGATCACTCACTGCCTTGCAGACAAATTTCTCCTAGAACCGCGGACGCTAAAACGCTAACTCTCCCAGCCGGCGCGAATGGTTGTTACGACATCGCCTAGGCGCTGGCCGAGAGCCGCTAGATGTTGGAGTACCTCGTTGGGCGATGCGCCGTTGAGGATGCACGTGAGGGCATACGACGCCAGAAAGATGGCCACAAGCCCTAACGGGATGAGCACGATCATCGCCAAGGTGCGCAGGCGCTGGCCCACGCGGCGACGACGCGCACGACGCTTGTCGAACGCGAGCTCCTGCGCATATGAATCTTGCTGTACGGAATAGGCCTCTGGTGCCGATTCGCACCCGGGCACAGCTGCAGGTACAGCAGCGGGCACGACATTTTGCGCAAAGGGCTGGACTGCCGCCCCTTGCATTTGTATCTCCATGAGTCGTTGCTGCTGACGCAACATGCGCTCGGCTTGCTGCTGCGGAGTCTCAAGAAACAGATCCATGCTGGCCTCCAAAATCGGAGCATTCGACGCTTACGACCAGCATCCCGCACCGCCATGACCGCGACAACGCAATCGCCGGCAATAGACACAAAGTTTCTTTTGCTCAAAAGCTGTCGAAAAGCTCAACAACTCCCCTACCAGCACTTTCTCTGAGCTTTTTTCGCCAGCAATCTTTTGGCCTTCCACCCTTACGCCAACTGACCAAAATCTAACCAAAAGCTTGACGAAAATTGTGGAGACCGGGACCCCACACAAAAAGTGCCGCCCCAAAGGGGCGGCACACAAACTTATTATCAGCTTTTCTGTAACGAGCATGCGACGACTCAACGCCGGGGCGCAGGGCGGGGAAACCTTTGCCTCGCGCGACCCTGCGAAGCCGTGAGCGAGAGGGGAAGGTTTCCCCGCCCTGCGCCCCGTGGTCGGTGAGAACAGACTACATGCCCGCGAGACCGCGGGCGGCGGTGGCGCACAGAAACGCCAAGGCTAGAATCACGAGCGAGCCCGCAATATCGGCCACCACGCCCGCAAAGCGACGCTCAAACAACCAGCTCTCGAAGTGCGGGGCAACGTTGCGCCAAACACGCCACAGCAAGATGCCCATACCGATGACGCCCGGGATATTGAGCAGTAGGATCTCGGAGCACAAAAGACCGATCAGGTTACCGGCGGCAAAGCCCGCATCACCCTCGCAGTATTTGCGGTAGACCATATACAGCATGTACGCCACAAACGGCTGCAAGCACGCAGAAATAAACGAGACCACCATCGAGGGGTCCTGCGAAAAGACCTCGGTGAGTTTATCGACACTCGTGGCGTCCTTCGAAGCCAAGAATAAACCGATAACCACAAGGGGCACCACGCCCAAAATTACCTCGACCAGAGTAAACAACTTGGCAGTCAAATCCTCACTAGCCGAATTCAAATGAGGCGCCCACTCAGGATGAGCATGCGCGCCGACTTTCTTGTCCTTCTCGGCACGATCGGCCTTTTTACCCTCGGCAACCCGACGACCAGGATCCTTGCGAGTTCCCGCCGCAGCAACCCGAGCCCGAGACTTCTTGCCCATAAAAAACACCCCATCAGGTAGTAGATAAACTAAAAGTCGCCACCCAGTGTACCCCCTAACAAATAGTGCCGCCCCAAAAGGGGCGGCACGCAAACCAATCTATTAGCCAAAACTCGTTGGCTAGCCCGTGTCGTCAGACCCGCGGCGTATGCCTTTGCCTCGCGCGACCCTGCGAAGCCGTGAGCGAGAGGGAAAGGGATGCGCCGCGGGTCTGACGCCCGGAACGGTGA
>UQPL01000061.1:0-9958 GCA_900542895.1 uncultured Collinsella sp.
ACTCGGTATCGACCAGCACGCCGTCCATGTCAAACAGCACTGCCTTGATCATACGCATCTCCTCCTACCTGCCAAAAAGGGACAGGTTTATTTTGGTAGGTTTTATCTGGGGTTTTATGACGCGACAGACACGCCCCCAAAGCAAAAAGGGGATGGGGCACAAACCCCATCCCCTCTCAATCAACCCGTAAGGTCTACTTACTTGTGATTAGTAGGAAAGCTTCCACATGTAGCGACGCATGGTCAGCGGGTGCTGACGGGCCTCGGCGATCTGGTTGCCGTACTCGCGCATAACGGCGAGGTGCAGCAGCGGGTTGAAGTAGGTGACGACGCTCGCGGGCACGGCGTCAGCCAGGCCGTAATCCTTGGAGTCGATCAGAGCGACCTTGGCGCCCATGCGCTCAAGGAAGGTGAGGGCGCGGGCGTCCATCGGACGGGTAGCGCCATCGGACATGAAGAAGACGTAGGGCTTACCCTCGGTGGAAACCTCGAACGGGCCGTGGAAGTACTCGCCGGTGTTGTAGGCGGCGGCGTCGATCCACTGCATCTCGGTGAACAGGAAGGCGGCGTGAGAGTAAGCCATCTTCTCGGAGGCACCAGAGGCCATGAAGTAAATCATCTTGTCGTCCTTGAAGTCCTCAGCGAACTTCTTGGCGAGCTTCTTGCAGTGCTGAGCGGCGTTCTCGCAGAGCTCGAAGACGTTGGTAAGGCCGGTGATCATGTCCTCGTAGTGGTCATAGCCCTCGGTCTGCTGAAGGATCTCGACAGCAAGAGCGATGGCGTAGCCGGGCTTCTCGCACTTGGCAGCGAAGTTGGCGTGGAAGCCGTGAACGATGACGTAGTCAGCGTCGACGGTCAGAGCGGAGCCAGCCTTGTTGGTGAGGGAGACGACCGGGCAGTTGTGCTTCTTGGCGGTCTTGTTGGCCTCGACGGTCTCGGGCGTGGAGCCACCGAGGGAGCAGGTGATCACGAAGGTGTGCTCGTTGACCCAGGAGGGCGTGTCGTAGTTGAACTCGTTAGCGGTGAAGATCTGAACGTTCAGCTTGTCCGTGTTGTTGGCCAGGAAGTACTTGGCGGGGTAAAGGTCGGACATGGAAGCACCGCAGCCGACGAAGGCGACGCTGTGAATCTCGTGGTTGGACAGGACGTCAGCGACGATCTGCTTAGGGAGGTTAAGGTCGATCTCGTACATCTGACACATTCCTTTCGATTTTTGCGGCGCCACATTGCCGGGCGCTCGCAGGGTTACCGTGGTTTGGACCGAGTCGCCGGTCCGTTGAGGATGCGACAAGGGGACTGTCCCATTGTCGCATTTTGGGGATGGAAGCCTGCCTGGGGTATGGGATGCCAGGCAGGCCCCCGGGGGAAAGCGGTTAGGCGCTTGGTCGCGACTAGGCCAGAATGCCGGCCGCGGAGAGGGCGATGCCGCCCACGATGGCGATCGCGAGAAGCCAACCGGTGTTGACGTTCTTCTTGATGAGCCAGTACATAAGGCCGGTGAGGCCGAGGGAGATCATCTGGGGCATCATGCCGTCCAGGATGTCCTGGATAACAACGGTGCCCTCAGCGAACTGCAGCGGGGTGGTGGCGCCGATCAGCGTAGCGATCATGCCGCCCACGGACATAAGGCCCACGATGCCGCAGACATACATGAGCTTCTCCATGAGGTCGCCGCCCTGAAGCTTGCTCAGGTACTCGTGGCCGCCCTGATAGCCCATCTTGGCTGCGAACCAAGTGATCAGCACAGAGGGGACGATGGAGATGAGCATGGCCAGGATCGGGCCCATGATGGAGCCCTGCTGAGCCAGCTGAACGCCCAGGCCAAAAGCGATAACGCGGATGGTACCCTGGAAGAAGGAGTCACCGATGCCGGAAAGCGGACCCATGAGGGAGGTCTTGACCGCGTTGATCGAATCGGGATCGAAGTTCTCGGGATCCTTGGCGTACTCCTCCTCCATGGAGGCGGTGAGGCCCAGGATAAAGGCGCTCGTCTGCGGGGTGCAGTTGTAGAACGCCATGTGACGGTGGTAAGCCTCTTTCTTAGCAGCGAGCTGCTTGGGGTCGGACTCGTCCGGATAGAGGCGGTCGAGCGTGGGAACCATGCCGTAGAGGAAGCCCATGTTCATCTGACGCTCGTAGTTCCAAGAGGCCTGGATGGCCCAGGAGCGCCAGAAGAACTGGCTGACCTTCTTGTTCAGGGACACGTCCTTGGTTGCGGTTGCCATAGTGTGTTCCTCCTTAGTCTTCGTCGTCTTCGAGCGGATCGTAGTCGGAATCGACACCGGCGGCTGCATGGGAACCGTTGAACTTGAAGCCCATGAAGACGACAGCCAGGCACACACCGATCAGAGCGACCGCGATGACGGACAGGTTGAGGTAAGCGGCGAGCAGGAAACCGATGAACAGGAACGGAGTCATACCCTTCTTGATCATCATGGTGAGCAGCAGGGCCAAGCCGTAGGCGGTCATGATCTTGGTCGAAACGTTAAGACCAGTGGACAGCCACTCGGGAACCATGTTGACGATGGCCTGAACCAGGTCGGTGCCAACAAAGACGGCGAGGAAGATCGGCAGGAAGTACATGATGGCGTACAGACCGGAGCCGGCGCAGATGTGCATACGGTAGGCGGTCTTGAACTTTCCGTTATCGATCGCGCTATCTGCCACATGGGTGAGGGCGGCGATGATGGAACGGAACACGATGCCGAGGAGCTGACCCAGGACGGCGACCGGGATGGCGATCGTCATGGCGGTCTCGGCGGAAGCATCGGTCAGGCACGCAAAGGCAGCGGCCACGATGCCGCCCAGGACCATATCGGGCGGAACGGCGGCGCCGACCTGCACCAGGCCCATGGACACGAGCTCGACGGCGGCACCGACGGCAAGGCCGGTGGGCACATCGCCCAGCAGCAGACCGACGAGCGTAGCGCCAACGAGGGGCTGTTCGAAGTTAAGACGACCGAGCAGGCGGGAGTCCCACATGCAGAACACGCCGACGAGGCCGACGAGCACCGCACTGATGAACGTATTCATACCCTTCTCCTTTCAGTCAGGCAAAAGCCTGGTTGATTACAGCTTGGCGTCGATGTCGACGCTCTGATACGTAGGGGTCTGCTGGACATAGAGCTTGATGCCCATGTCGAGCAGCTGGTTGACGTCGGCCTTCTGGGTGGCGTCGAGGAAGACGGAGCTGTCCTTGCCGCCGACCTGATCGGCACCGTCGTGGTTGGCGGTGGCGCCCAGGTTGATGGCGTCGAGCTTGTAGCCCTGACAGAACTGCAGCATCTCGGCAGTGTTGCCAAAGACGAACATGACGCGCTCGCCGAGGGTGTTGAGCTTATCCATCTTGGCGAGGGCACGCTCGACGGTGAAGACGTTCAGGCGCACGCCCTGGGGCTTGGCCAGCTTAAGAGCGCCCTTCTTGATGTCATCGTTGGCGGCAGCGTTGTCGACGACGATGATGCGCTCGGCCTGAACCTTGGTGGTCCAAGTAAAGACGACCTGGCCGTGCAGCAGACGGTAGTCAAGACGTGCGAGGACGATCTTGGCGGGACCGGAGCTGTGACGGGACGCCTTGGCCTTCTTGGCGGGAGCCGCGGCGGCCTCGACCGGTGCGTTGGGGTTGGTCAGACCGGTGCGGGCCTCATTGATGAGGACCGCGAGCTCGGCGCCCTTGACGGGGGCGGGGCTCATAGCAAGCGTGAGCGCCAACGGGATGTTGAAACCGCTGACAACCGTGAACTTCGTGCCGTTCTTGGAAAGCTCGACCATGCTGTTGTTGACCGAGCTGCCGAGCATATCGGTCAGCACATAGACGGTGTCGTCCGCGTTGAACGTGGCGATCATGGCGTCCACCTTATTGGTGATGGGCTCCTTGTCGTCACGAGCAAGCGACACGACGTGGACGTTCGACACGTCGCCGAGAACCATCTCGAGCGTGTCTTTGGCGCCTGCGGCCAGGCCGCCATGAGATGCGAGAATGATCTGATTCATCTTGCCTCCTCCTTTTCGTTATGGTCATTATAACGTCTTATACGTTGCTTATATTGCTAATTAGTATAAAGACCGTTCGCGGGTGAAAATCGACCGTTGACGGGTTTAACGTACTCGAAACGTTGGACTGGGTAGGCCGGCGCTAGCTGGATAACCCCAGGTCAGACCCTGCGCGCAATCCCCTATCGCACGAAGTACCAGGGGCTTTCCTGTACGGTGGGTTCCAGCGCAATGCCGGTGCGTTCCTTAAACAGATCCATGTCCTGAGATTTTTCGGTCCACCACGCGTTGGGCTTAAAGGTCATGCTCTCAATGACATGACCGACAAACACACTGTTGCGCAGCTTGGAGAAGTCGGTGTTCATAATCAGGATGGACGCGAGCACCAACACGATGCCCAGGACTTTAATCGCGCCGGCGGGCTCGGCGTAGACACCAATGCCCACCAGTACGGTGACGACCGTCTCGAAAGACATTACGACGGGAACTTTCGATGTCTCGAGCCCCATGGACAGACCCTGCATATATAAGATGTAAGCAACGGCTGTGGGGATGAGTCCAAAGCCAAGGAACAGCAGCAGCAGCTGTGGCGACATTGCCGCGGCGACATCCGGCCACGGAGCCGCGATAGCTGCCATAACCGCACCGCCAAAAACAAAGCCCCAAAACGTGACAGCCAGCGGGTGGACCGTCTTGGTTGCTATTCGGCTAAACACCGCGAGCGACGCACCACAAAGGCCTGCAATCACGCCCGACGTGACGCCCCAAACCGAAAAATGAAAACCGGAAAGGTCGCCATTGGTCACTGCAAGCACGCAGCCTACGATGTTAAAGACAATGGCAACGAGCTTGTTGGGGGTCACGTCCTCGCGATAAAGCACGCGGCCGAGCATGACGCCAAACACCGGCGAGGTGTAGAGCAGCACCGAGGCCGTGGACATGCCCACCTCGCCCATGCACTCGTAATAACAGGTGTTGGCGGCGGCCAAACCGACGATGCCGACAAGCGCACAGGGAACAAGCTCTTTAGGGCTTGCCTTGAACAGGGCCAGCGGACCCTGAGCCACGGTAGACCCCTCACCCGGACGGCAGCCCATAAACATCAGGACCGGCGCCAAGATAAGCGCTCCGACCAACAAGCGAAAGGCAGCCATGCTCTGGGACGAAACGCCCATGGCCGAGATGCCGTTTACAAAGATTCCGATGCTGCCCCACATAAGCGCGGCGATCAGCACCAGCACATAGCCCAGATTGCTCTTCTTCAACGCAGCCTCCTCGGTATTGTTTCCAATATGTTTCGTACTACGTTATAGTCGTTATATACATTTTTCAAGACACAAATCGCCGAACGGAAAAATCTGCTTCCCCACGTACTCATTGGGGACGTTCCCAAATGACTAGTCATTTAAGAACGTCCCCAACGTCTAAGGCACCGCTGGTTGAGCATAAGTCAGCGAGCGGGCCGCATTTGAGGCAAGGTGGCGTGAAACGAAAGGGCGCTGACCTTCTGGTCGCGCCCTTGAAGTTGAACGTCAGATTGTCCAAATGCGGTCCGCGCAGCGTCGAGCCGTTACGCGGTTTGGTAAAACCGCGTAACTCTTAGTAGTCCAGCTTCCACATGTAGCGGCGCGTCATGTAGTCCTTGTGGGTGACGACAGAGAGCGCACGCATGTACACGTTGTTGAGGATCGGGGCAAAGATCAGGTGGTTGAAGTACTCGCTCACGCTGTCCTTGATGTCGTTGAGGCCGAGCTCCTTGGCGTCGAGCTGATAGACGCGCTCGCCACCGTACTGGTTGACGAAGCGGATACCGCGCTCGTCGTTGCAGCGGCTGCGGCCGACGCTGATGAGCTGGAACAGCGAGGTGCGCTTGTCCAGGATCTCGAAGGGGCCGTGGAAGAAGTCACAGGTGTTGATGGTGCAGGAGTCGATCTGCAGCATCTCCTGCACGTTGCAGATGCTAAAGACGTAGGCGGCACCAAAGAGCGGACCCTGAGCCATCACGTTGATGCAGGGCTTGTCGGCGTTTTGCTCGGCCCACTTGGCGGCGAGCGGACGGGTGTACTCGACGGCCTTGCGATAGATGGGGTCAACCAGGTCGAAGGCGGCCATAGCGGTCTCATACTCGGCATAGCCCTCGGTCTGCTGCGTAAGCTCCATGGCGATCATGGTCACGACGGCGGAGTTGGTACGGCCCATGCAAGACTCGTCGACGGCCAGGCTGTCATACTGAATCTTGTAGTCGCAGACCTCGGTGAGGCCGGACTCGTCGACATAGATGGCGATGGTGCTGGCGCCGTGGTCCTTGGCGACCTGGGCGGCGACGATGGTCTCCTTGGTGCCGCGCATGGATACGACGACGGCCAGGGTGTTCTCGTTGACATAGGCGGGCGTGGCGTGCACGAACTCATTGCTGGTGTAGCTGGAGCTCACGACCTGCGTGGCCTCGTGCTCCATAAAGTACTGGGCAGGATAGTTGCCGCCGTTGGATCCGCCGGCGCCAATCCACACGACGCGCTTGATGCCGCCCTTGTCTGCCTTGTCGGCCAAAACCTGGGAGACGACGTCCTTAACCTGTTCCTGAGTAGTCATCGTGCATCAGCCTTTCTTCTCGTTTGATGCTCTCGATGGCATACAAGTTACATACATGTTTTGGTTATGTCGACTAGTTGTATGCTATATTTGTCTTAGAAAATTTGCTGATACGGTTTTCGATAACTTAATACCAGCGGTTTTGTTGTTGTATTGAATACATGCTTGATTAGATACGCATACAGGTTAGATACAGGTTGATCGCATGAACGCTTCATCTAAAAAGAGACTGACCCAATACGAGCGCTTGGCGGGCATGCTGCGCGACCGCATCGCCTCCGGCACCTACGCGCGCGGAGACAAGCTGCCGTCCGAGATGGAACTCATGGACGAATCGGGGCTGTCGCGTAGCACCGTACGCCACGCCCTTAAGGTGCTCGTTGATGAGGGCCTGGTGCGCACCGAGCGCGGGCGTGGCGCCTTTGTGGCCGACACGCCGGCGCTCCACGAGAACAACCTGGTGTTTTCGAGCTACACGACACAGGTCCAGGGTCAGGGTATGAAGCCCACCACGCGCACGGTGGACTCGGGCTTTGCCAAGGCCGCGGGCAATGCGGCCAAGTTCTTCGATGTCGCCGTGGGCAGCAAGCTCGTCAAACTTGTCCGCCTGCGTTATCTGGACGATGCGCCGCTGTGCCTGGAGACCACCTATCTACCACCGAGCTTCGAAGCACTCATCGATCGCGATATCAACGGTTCGCTCTACGCCACGCTGCGCCAGGAATTCCATCGCGCGCCGGCACAGGGGCATAAGACCTTTGAGGTGTGCTATGCCTCGCAAAACGAGGCGTTTTTGCTCAACGTTGAGCGCGGGCAGGCGCTGATCCTAATCACCGACTACGTCTACGACACCGACGGCCGCCCGCTCCACGTCTCCAAGCGCATCCAACGCACCGACCGCGCCAAATACACCGAGCCAATCGGCTAACCTGCCAAAATAAACCTGTCCCTAAATGGTAGGTTTGGGGAGGTCGGGGAACCAGGTTGGTTTGGGTTGGTTGGGCGTGCGCTCGGCCAGGACCAACTCCATCCAGCACATGTCGTACCAGCGGCCGAACTTTTGGGCACAGCGATCGAAGGCGCCCACCAAGCGATATCCCATATGGGCATGGAAGTCCTGGCTATTGTGCGTTAGATACTCGTCGTCCTTGTCGTGCGGCACGGCGATGAGCGCGCACATGTTGGTGATGCCCATCGCGATCAGGCACTGCTTGAGCGCATCGTGCAGCTTGCGACCCAGCCCGCCATGGCGCACATCGCGTGCCAGGTAGATCGACGTCTCGACCGACCAGTCGTATGCCTCGCGGCTGTTAAGCGGACTCACGTAGGCATAGCCTACCGGACGCCCGTCCAACTCCATCACCAGATACGGATAGCGCTTGAGCGTACGCTCGATGCGCCCGGCGAACTCCTCAACGCTCGGCACCTCGTATTCGCAGGTAATCGCCGTCTGGCGCACATACGGCTCATAGATGGCAAGCAACGCCGGCGCATCATCGGGCGTCGCCAGGCGAATCGTCGGCTCGGACATCTCGGTCATACAACCCTTCTCCCCAAAAGCAAAGGCCACCCTGCGCCAAACCCGGCGCAGGGTGGCCCTCGTCATTACATCAGGCTACAGGACAGCCGCCAGCGCGTCGATATCCTCCTGCGTCGTGGCCCAGCTGGTGCAAAAGCGCACCACCGTGTGGGTCTCGTCGTACTTTTCCCAGTACTCGATCGAGGCATGTTCGCGAATGCGCGCCATGTCCTCGTTGGGCAGAATCACGAACTGCTGGTTTGTGGGCGTCTCCAAGAAGAACCGGTAGCCGTGCTCGTGCAGCACGCGACGAAGCGCCTGAGCGGTTTCGATCGCCTGACGGCCAATCTCAAAATACAGGCCGTCAGTAAAGAGCGCCTCAAACTGCACGCCCGTCAGGCGGCCCTTGGCCAACAGCGCGCCGTGCTGCTTAATACGCGGAATGGGATGCGCCGGGGCGTGCATGCCGCAGAACACCACAGCCTCGCCGCAGAGCGCACCGCACTTGGTGCCGCCGATGTAGAACACGTCACACAGCTGCGCCAGCTCGGGCAGGGTAATGTCGCACTCATCGGCCGCCAGCGCATAGGCCAGGCGAGCACCGTCCACAAACAGCGGAATCTCGCGCTTCTGGCACACCGCGTGAATCGCCGCGAGCTCGGCCTTGGAGTACAGCGTGCCGTACTCGGTCGACAGACTCACGTACACGGCACCCGGGAACACCGTGTGCTCGTAGCTCTCGTTTTCATAGAACACCTGGATATAGTTCTCGAGGTCCTCGGCGCGCATCTTGCCCTCGTAGCCGGGGATGGTGAGCACCTTGTGGCCGCCAAACTCAATGGCGCCCGCCTCGTGGCAGGCGACGTGGCCAGTCTCGGCAGCAACGACGCCCTCGTACGGCGCGAGCAGCATATCGATCACCGTCGCGTTGGCCTGCGTGCCGCCCACCAGAAAAAACACGTCGGCATCGGGGGCCTGGCAGGCCTCGCGAATAAGCTGCTTGGCACGCTCGGTATGCGCATCGGTACCGTAGCCGGGCTGTGGCTCCATGTTGGTGTCGACGAGCGCCTGCAGCACCGCCGGATGTGCGCCGTGGGAATAGTCATTGTTAAACGCGAGCATGGCAATCCTCTCTAGCCGGGCACGGGCCCGATGATTCAAACGGGGCTATTGTACGCCGTTGGGATAGGCAATGCGCGCGGCAAGGCACTCAAGTGCCAGTACCAGGGCAAAGCCGCAGCTCACGTCGCTCAAAAAGTGCGCCCCGATCACGATACGGCCAAAGGCGACGAGCGCCGCGACCACAGCCGCCGTCCAAAAGACCACCCGGCGGTGCGACGGCTTTTCCTTAAAGGCCGCTGCGGGAAGCCCGGCGAGCATCAGGCCAATCGCCGCATGCGCGGTGTGTCCACTCGCGAACGACTTAAAGCCGTCCTTGATTACGCCGGCGGCGATATAGCTCCACTTGTCGGGGTTGCCAATCACCCACCACGGCTGAAAATTGAGCCCCGGCGTGACCTCGATCACGCGCATGCGCGGGCGCGACCACAACGGCTTAACAATGACGTTGAGGATAATGGCCTGAGCGACCCACACGGCAAGCACCATCAACGCCCAGCGCGTGAGCTCATCGGGCTCGGTCGTGCGCGTGAGGCGATAGATGATAAGGTTGGCGGCGATGACCAGCACAAACGTCAGCACCAGCTGAACGGCAATGAGTTTGCCGCCAACCCGCAGGGACGAAACAATCTCGTAGCCGGCCAGGCCAACGTTGACGAGGATGCCGAGCACGGCAAGCCATTTGCTCCCCCTGGAGTCGAGACGCATCGCGCGTACGAGCATAACGCCCGCGAC
>UQPL01000062.1:0-9952 GCA_900542895.1 uncultured Collinsella sp.
AGGCAACCAAAGCCAGCGCCGTCCAGGCCGACACCCCCGCCGCGGCGCCTAAGCCTGCCGAGGGCAAAAAGACCAAGGAGCAAAAGCGCGCCGAGGCCCAGGCCCGCGCCGCGCTCAACAAAAAGCTCAAGGGCGTGCGCAACCAGCTCAAGAAGATTGAGGCCGAGCTCGACAAAAAGCGCGCCCGCTATGACGAGCTTATGGAATTGATGGCGAGCGAAGAGCTTTATGCCGATCAGGATAAGTTCAACGCCGCGCTGGGGGAATATAACGGCCTTAAGCAAGAGCTGCCCAAGCTCGAGGACGAATGGCTGGAGCTTTCCACCCAGATCGAAGAGGAGACCGCGCGTGAACTCTCGTAAAGCCACCGCCGTTGCGATGAGCATCATCGCCATCGCCTGTCGCATCTGCGGCATCTTTATGAGCGCGATGACCGTGCTGCTGTGCTTTAGCGGCCTCACCGCCAAGCTGCAGATCGTAGGCTTTGTCGTTGAGCTTTCGCGCGCGCTGCCGAGCGCCATCGCTGGCTACGGCGTCATCACATCGCCTTTTGGCGGCGTGTTCCGCCTGGATTACGCCATCGTGGCCGTCATCCTGTTTGTGGCCGACTACCTGCTCACGCGTGCCTCGCGCCGCGTCCGCTAGGGGAGCGCCATGTCCAGCAGCTACATCATGAACCTACTCGCCAGCGCCGTCGCCGTCATCGTTGGCATCGTCATCCACGAGAGCGCACACGCCGCCGCTGCCTGGGCGCTCGGCGACAAGACGGCCCGCTCGCGTGGCCGTGTCTCGCTCAACCCACTCAACCACATCGACCCGTTCGGTACCATCCTGCTGCCGCTGCTCATGCTCGCCGCCGGTGGCCCGGTGTTCGCCTTTGCCAAGCCGGTGCCCGTCTACCTCAACAACCTTAAGCACCCCAAGCGCGACGAGGTCCTGGTGAGCGCGGCCGGTCCCGCATCGAACATCGCACTCGCGTGCCTTGCGGCCGCTCTCATGCATGCAGCATACGGCAACCTCTACGCCAGCATGTCCTTTGCCGTGGCATCGCAAATCATGAACTTCGGCGCCACCTTTATCGTGGTCAACCTGTCGCTCGCGTTCTTTAACCTCATCCCGATTCCGCCGCTCGACGGCTCGTCGATCATCGTGCCGTTCCTCAAAGGCAAGGCGCTCGCCAACTACTATCGTCTGCAGCAGTACGCCATGCCGATCCTTATCATCGTGCTGTATCTGCTGCCCATGTGGACCGGCATCGACGTGATCGGCCGCTATTTCGACGTTACCGTGTATCCGCTGGCTGAGTGGCTGCTCAACTTCGCAATCGCCGGCATCTAGGGTAAACTAACAGGTCGACCGTGCAAAACGGTCGCAACATGCACCCAAACCGCGCCGCGAAGGCGCCGTCAAAGGAGGTCGAAGATGTCGTATCGCGTGTCGACGCAGGTCTACAGCGGACCGTTCGACCTGCTGCTGCAGCTGGTAACCCGCCAAAAAGTTGATATCGGCGCCATCTCGATCAGTGAGGTTGCCGAGCAGTACCTTGCCGAGGTCGAGCGCATCGAGGCGCTGGACTTGGACGTGGCGAGCGACTTTTTGCTGGTCGCGGCCACCCTTTTGGACATCAAGGCCGCCTCGCTGGTACCCCAAGAGGCCCCCAGCAAATCCGTCGACGATGACGAGGACGACGAAGACCTTGAGGAACTCAGTGCGCTCGATGGCGACGCCTTGCGCGAGGTCCTGATTCAGCGCCTGATCGCCTACAAGCAGTTTAAGGGCGCGGCGGCAGCCCTTGGCGCGCGGATGCAGGCCGAGAGCCGCATGCATCCGCGCGTTGCCGGCCCCGACCCCGAGTTTTTGGGCCTTATGCCCGACTACCTGGCCGGCATTACCCTGCGCGGCCTCGCTGTCATCTGCGCCGACCTGGACGGCAAGCGCCAGACCTTCCTGCTGGAGGCCGAGCACGTGGCGCCACATCGCGTGCCGCTCGACCTGACGGTGGCCTCGGTCGACCGCTTTACCATGGCGCACCAAACCTGCACCTTCCGCGAGCTGCTGGACGGCGACGCCACCACCGAGCAGCTCGTGGTCACCTTCCTGGCCATGCTCGAGCTCGCCAAGCGCGGCTCGCTCACGCTGAGCCAGGACGAGATCTTTGGAACCATTCAAATCAACCGCGTCGAGGGCGCCGAGGCATACGTGCCCGGCGAGGGCCCCGAGCTCACCGAATAGGAGCAGCAACCATGTCAACCCTTTCCACGCTAGAGGCAAACAGCCTCAAAGGCGCCCTCGAGGCACTGCTGCTGGTGTCGAGCGACCCGGTGAGTGCGCCCGCGTTGGCCGGCGCACTGGATATCGCCCCCGGCGAGTGCGCGTCGCTGCTCGCCGAGCTCAAGGTTGAGTACGAGGAGGCCAACCGCGGCTTTCAGCTGCGCGAGGTCGCCGGTGGCTGGCGCTTGTTTACGCACCCCGCCTACCACGATGTGGTTGAGGCCTATGTGCTGAGCTGGGACACGCAAAAGCTGTCGCAGGCGGCGCTCGAGACCCTGGCCGTCATCGCCTACCACCAGCCCGTCACGCGCGAGGTGGTCAAGGGCATCCGCGGCGTCAACTCCGACGGCGTCATCGCGTCGCTTGTGGACAAGGGCCTGGTGCGCGAGCTCGGCCGCGATCCCGAGCGCGGTCAGGCCATCATCTACGGCACGACCAACGCTTTTTTGGAGAAGTTCGGCCTGCACTCCACCCGCGACCTGCCCGATCTGGAGCAGTTTGCCCCCGACGAGCAGTCGCGCCAGTTTATCCGCGAGCGCCTGAGCGGCCGCAGTATTCAGTCCACGCTCGAAGAACAGGTCGAGGACCTGGACGAAGAGCGCGAACTGCTCGATACCGATGTTGAGAACGACGCACGTGAAGAGATCCTGGCCAGCGGTGACAGCTCGGAGGATATGCATGACGAGGACTAACGAAGCAGGGGAGATGCGTACCTCACGCGCCGCGGGCGCTACGGCGCCCAAAGGCGGCGCCCAGCCTGTCTGCCCGCACATCATGCGCCTGCAGCGCTTTTTGGCGCGCGCGGGCGTGGCGAGCCGCCGCGGCTCGGAGGACCTGATGACCGCCGGCCGCGTGACCGTCAACGGCCGGGTCGCGACCGAACTGGGCACCAAGGTCGATGTCGACCGCGACCATATCGAGGTCGACGGCATGCCCGTCAAGCTCAACCAGGGCGCCGTGTACCTGATGCTCTACAAGCCGACCGGCTACCTCACCACCATGAGCGATCCGCAGGAGCGCCCTTGCGTGGCCGACCTGGTACCGCGCGACCGCTTTCCGGGGCTCTTCCCGGTGGGTCGCCTGGACCGCGACACCACGGGGCTTTTGCTCTTTACCACCGACGGCGACCTGTCGCAAGACCTGCTGCACCCCAGCAAGCACGTCTACAAGACCTACCAGGCGCTGGTGGACGGCCAGCTAACCGATCGCGATTTGGAACCGCTGCGTCGCGGCATCGAGCTCGACGACGGCCTGTGCCAGCCGGCGATCTGCCGCGTCATTAACGCGCGCGAGGCCGAGGCCGTGGCTCCGCAAGGCGTAAAGCCCGGTACCACCGCCGTGGAGGTCATCATCCGCGAGGGCCGCAAGAACCAGGTCAAGCGCATGCTGAGCAAGATCCACCACCCGGTGATCCGCCTGCATCGCTGCAACTTTGCCGGCCTGGAGCTCAAGGACGTGGCCAAGGGCTCGTGGCGCGAGCTCACCGACCGCGAGGTGCAGATCCTTAAGGCCGGCGGCATCCCGCCCAAGCAGGCCGCCTCCAAGCGCGGCACCGCGCCGGCGACCAACACCGCAAGCCGCACCCGCCACCACGGCAGCCACGGTTCCGCACCCAAGCGTAACACCTACCGCGAGCGCTACACGGGCTAGGCAACCCGCCGCACCCCAACGCCCGCGAACCATACCAGCACGTCAACCACCGAAAGGAAGCATTGCATGATCGTCGCCATCGACGGCCCCGCCGGTTCCGGCAAGTCTACCATCGCCAAGGAGATCGCCCGCCAGCTGGGCTTTAACAAGCTCGATACGGGCGCCATGTATCGCGCCGTCACCTTCGCCGCGCTCGACCGCGGCATCGATCTGAACGACGAGGCGGCCATCGACGCTCTCGCCGAGCAGATCGAGATTCGCTTTACCAACGGCACCGGCGAGGACACGCGCCTGACCATCGACGACCAGGACGCATCGGCTGCCATCCGCACCCCGCAGGTGGACGCCAACGTCTCCAAGGTCTCGGCTTACCCGGGCGTACGCGCCGCCATGCTCATCCATCAGCGACGCGCCGCCGAGGACCGCGATATCGTGGCCGAGGGCCGCGACATCGGCACCGTCGTATTCCCCAACGCGCAGGTCAAAGTGTTCCTGACCGCCGACCCGCGCGAGCGCGCCCGCCGCCGCGTGCTGCAGCGTCACCAAAACGATGCTCAGCCGCTCACGTCCGAGCAGCTCGAAGCCGAGGTCGACGAGACCCTCGACGCCCTTAAGCAGCGCGACAAGCTTGACAGCAGCCGCGAGGTCGCCCCGCTCGTGCCCGCCGAGGACGCCGTGCACGTCGACTCCACCGCCCACACCATCGACGAGGTCGTCTCGATAATCGAGGACCTTATCAACCAAAGGAGGTAGCCCATGCGCCTGTTTCAGCAGACGCCCGAGGACTATTACAACGCCCCCTACGCCGAGTTTCCAGCGCTCATCCGCGGCACCGTCGTCGTAGTCATGGCCATCCTTTGGGCCTTCTCCAAGCTCATGTGGCGCTGGAAGGTCGAGGACGCCGATCTTCTGTTTGAGCGCCAGGAAGGCCGCGGCAGCGTGGTCATCTGCAACCACACCTCGATGGCCGAGCTCTTGGCCGTGGAGACGGCGCTGTTCTTTGGGGGCCGCCGCATTCGTCCCATCTTTAAGTCCGAGTTCGCCAAGAGCAAGATTGTGCGCTGGGCCTTTAGCCGCGTTGGCGGCATCCCCGTCGAGCGTGGAACTGCCGATATGAAGTGCCTGCGCGCCGCCCAGCATGCGCTGCAGCGCGGCGAGGACGTCCTGATCTTCCCCGAGGGCACACGCATCCGCTCGCGCGAGATCAAGCCCGAGGTCCACGGCGGCTTTGCGCTCATCGCCCAGATGGGCAAGGCGCCCGTCAACCCGCTCGCCATCTGTGGTTGGTCCGACATTACGCCTAAGGGCAAAAAGCTCATGCGCCCCAAAAAGTGCTGGATCCGTGCCGGAAAGGCCATCTCGCTATCCGATGCACCGGCCGAGCTCAAGCGCAAGGAGCGTCTGGCATGGTTTGAGTCCGAGGCCATGAGTCGTGTCTACGCCATGCGCGACGACCTGTGCGGCGAGCACCCGGGTAGGTTCTAGCCATGGGCGAGGATGTCATGAACACCGCCGAGGCCGTGCCCGGCAAGGCAGACGCCCCCACCATCGAAATCGCCGCCCACGCGGGCACCTGCTACGGCGTGCAGCGTGCGCTCGACATGGCACTGGCCGCCGCGCCGCAGGCAGAGGAGAGCGCTCAGGTCCACACGCTGGGTCCGCTCATCCATAACCCCATCGTGGTACGCGAGCTCGCCGAGGCAGGCGTTGGTCTGGCCGAGACCCTGGACGATGCCGCTTCGGGCACCGTAATCATCCGCGCTCACGGCGTGGTGCCGCAGGTCATCGATGCAGCCCGCGAGCGCGGCCTTGCCGTGGTCGACGCCACCTGTCCCTACGTGAAGAAGGTCCATGTGGCGGCCGAGCGCCTGGTGCGCGAGGGCTACCGCGTGATCGTCGTGGGCGAGCCGGGCCACCCCGAGGTCGAGGGCATTCTGGGCCATGCCGGCGACGACGCGCAGGTCGTGAGTTGTGCCGCCGACGCCGACGAGCTGTCGCTCAAGGGCAAGGTGGGCCTGGTTGTGCAGACCACCCAAACCGCGCAGAACCTGGCCGAGGTTGTGGCCTCCATCACCCCGCGCGTGCAAGAACTGCGCGTGATCAACACCATCTGTGCTGCTACGAGCGAGCGCCAGCAGGCGGCGGCAACCCTCGCCAACCGCTGTGATTGCATGGTCGTCGTGGGCGGAAAGAACTCGGGCAACACGCGCCGTCTGGCGCAGATTTGTGCCGATGTCTGCGAGCACACGCATCACATCGAGGAAGCTTCCGAGCTTGAGGCCGCGTGGTTTGCCGACGCGCGCCACATCGGCATCACTGCCGGAGCCTCTACCCCGCAAGAACACATCGAACGCGCCGTTGCGCGCATCAAGGAGCTTTGCCGCTAGTCATGGACCAGACCGTACCCGCATACGCCGCCGAGGTGGCCGATTACGGGCGCAGCCGCGACCCCGAGCCGGGTGAAGGCGCGCTCGTTAAGAACGTGCGTCCCGAATCGCCCGCATGGGATGTGGGTATCGAGCCGGGCATGCGCGTGCTCACGGTCAACGGCGAGCAGCTGACCGATATGATCGTGTGGCTCTGGGAGGCTGATGACGATACCGTCGAGCTGGAGGTATTCGACCCGCGCGACGGCACCGTCACCCCCGTGGAGCTCGACCGCTTCCCTGGAGAGGACTGGGGCCTTGAGTTCGATGGCCCCATCTTCGATGGCATGCGCACCTGCGTCAACGCCTGTGTGTTCTGCTTTATGACGATGCTGCCCAAGGGCGGCCGCTCCACGCTCTACATTCGCGACGACGACTACCGCCTGAGTTTTTTACAGGGCAACTTCGTCACGCTCACGAACCTTTCCGACGAGGACGTGCAAAACGTTATCAATCGCAACATGAGTCCGATGAACGTGTCGGTCCACGCCGTGAGCCCCGATGTCCGCCGCCGCATGATGGGCCGCAACGCCCAGCGCGGCATGGACGTGCTCGAGGCCATCATGGCCGCCGGCATCGAGATTCACGCACAGATTGTGCTGTGCCCCGGCATGAACGACGGCGAGGAGCTGGAAAAAACCCTGCGCTTTTGCGAGGAGCACGAGCAGATCACGAGTCTGGGCATCGTGCCGCTCGGTTTTACCAAGCATCAGAACCGTTTTAGCTGGTCCTACAGCGACAAGCCCGAGCTGGCGCGCGAGACTATCGCCATGATCCGGCCCTTCCAGGACCGTGCGTACGAGCGCTTTGGCCGCCACACCTTCCAGATGAGCGACGAGTTCTATCTGGACGCCGGCATCGAGCCTCCCGAGGCGGACTTTTACGACGGTTACCCGCAGTACTACGACGGCATTGGCATGATCCGCTCGTATCTGGACGAGACAGACGATGTCCTTGCCACCGACGCCGAGCGCCTTGCCCGCGTTCGCAAGGCTATGACCGCCCGCAACCAGCGCCTGGTATGTCTCTCGGGCGCTAGTGCACGCGATACCGTGGCGCGGTTCGTGGAGTCTCCGAATGGCCTTGCCGGCTCCGTCACGGCCATCAAAAACCGCTACTTTGGCGGCAACGTGGACGTGACCGGCCTCATCGTCGCGAGCGACATCCTGGAGCAGCTGCCGCAAGACCTGTCGGGGGTTATGCTCTTTGTGCCTAAGCTCATGTTCAACGCTGACGGCATGACGCTTGACGAGTATCATCGTGACGATTTACTCGCAAGCCTTACCAGTCGCGGCGCCGAGGTTCATGTGGTGTCGACCATGCCGCATGAGCTGCTCGATACCCTGGAGCACATCCTTGGCATTGTGCCTGCCGACTCTACTAATTCCGCTGACCCTACCCATTAAAGGAGAGCAGATGAAACCTATCGTCGCCGTCGTCGGACGCCCCAACGTGGGCAAGTCCACGCTCGTTAACCGCCTGGCCCAGACCTCGGACGCCATCGTCCACGAGTCCCGCGGCGTCACGCGCGACCGCTCGTATCACACGGCCGATTGGAACGGCCGCGAGTTCACCATCGTCGACACGGGCGGCATCGAGCCGCTCAAGAGCGACGACGTCTTTGCCACGTCCATCCGTGACCAGGCCCTCGCCGCCGCTGAGGAAGCCGCCGTCATCCTGTTTGTGGTCGACGGACGCACCGGCGTCACCGAGGAGGACGAGTCGGTTGCCCGTATGCTCAAGCGCTGCGACAAGCCGGTCTTTCTGCTGGTGAACAAGCTCGACAACCCCGATCGCGAGAACGACAGCATCTGGGAGTTCTATTCGCTCGGCATCGGTGAGCCCACGCCGCTCTCGGCCCTGCATGGGCATGGCACGGGCGACCTGCTCGACGATATCGTGGCCCTGCTTCCGGAGGAAGAGGACGAGGTCGCCGACGAGTTCCCCGACGCGCTCAACGTCGCCATCATCGGCCGCCCCAACGCTGGTAAGTCCTCGCTGTTCAACCGCATCCTGGGCGCCGACCGCTCTATCGTGTCCAACATTGCCGGCACGACGCGCGACGCCATCGACACCGTCGTCGAACGCAACGGCAAGCACTACCGCATGGTCGACACCGCGGGCATTCGCAAGAAGAGCACCGTGTATGAGAACATCGAGTACTACTCCATGGTCCGCGGCCTGCGTGCCATCGACCGCGCCGACGTGGCACTGCTCGTCGTCGATGCCTCCGTGGGCGTCACCGAGCAGGACCAGAAGGTCATGGGCTTGGCCATCGAGCGCGGCTGCGCCATCGTGGTGCTGCTCAACAAGTGGGACCTGCTCGACGACGACCGCAAGCGCGAGGCCTGCATGGAGACCATCGACCGCCGTCTGGGTGTCATGGCTCCCTGGGCCCAGTACCTGCGCATCTCTGCCCTGACCGGCCGCAGCATCGAGAAGATCTGGGGCATGGTCGATGCCGCCGAGAAGACGCGTTCGCAAAAGATCAGTACGTCGCGCCTCAACACGTTCCTCACCGACCTGCGCGAGTTTGGCCACACCGTAGTGGACGGCAAGCGCCGCCTGCGCATGCACTACGTGACTCAGACGGGCGTCAACCCGCCAACGTTCACGTTCTTCGTCAACCACAGCGACCTGGTCAACGACACCTACCAGCGCTACGTGGAGAACCGCATGCGCTCGACCTTCGACTTCGCCGGTACGCCCATTCGACTCTTCTTTAGGAAGAAGGAGCAAAAGGATGCATAATCCGATTCTGCTGACCGCCATCTGCGCCGTGGTCTCGTTCTTTATCGGAGCGATTCCGTTTGGCCTGATCCTGGGCCGCGTGTTCAACCACACGGACATTCGCAAGGCGGGCTCCGGCAACATCGGCACCACCAATGCACTGCGCGTGGCCGGCCCCAAGGTCGCGGCGCTCACGCTGCTGCTCGACTGCCTTAAGGGCGCCATCTGCGTTGTCATCGCCCGTCCGCTCATCGCGAGCGTGGGCTATGGATTTCCGCCGAACATCATGGCGCCCGGAGCCCCCGGCGACTGGATGCTCGGCGTCATCTGCCTGGCAGCGGTGTGGGGCCACATCTTCTCGCCCTACCTCAATTTCCATGGCGGCAAGGGAATCGCAGTTGGCCTGGGCGTCATCCTCGCCTGGTATTGGCCAATTGGCCTGTCGCTGCTGGGCATGTTTATCGTGGCCGTCGCCATCACCAAGTTTGTGTCGGTGGGCTCGCTTGCCGCCGCCATCGGTCTTCCCATCGCTGCCTGCGCGGTCTTTCCGTACAGCAGCCTGGGCCTCAAGTTTTGCATGGCGATGATCGGCATCACCGTGGTGTGGGCCCATCGCGCGAACATCAAAAAGCTCATGACCGGTAAGGAGTCCAAGCTCTCGTTTACCAAGCGCGTCACCGAGCCCGACGATAAGTAGGAGAGAGTCATGAATGTTGCGCTGATTGGCTCCGGCTCCTGGGGAACCGCCGTCGCCGGCCTTGCCGCCGCGCGAGCCGAGCGCGTGACCATGTGGGCCCATAGCGAGCAGACGGCCGCTGGCATTAACGGCTGTCTCTTATACACATCTCCGAGCCCACGAGACATGCGCAGATCTC
>UQPL01000063.1:0-9876 GCA_900542895.1 uncultured Collinsella sp.
CGTACGCCGTGCTGCACCGTGTGGCATCCGACGGCACCGTGCACGGTATCGCGGCCGCGATGTTTGCCTTTGCCAAGGAGCGTGCCGATCACCTGCGCATCGACACGCATCAGGACAACCTGCCCATGCAGGGCGCGAGCATCAAGGCGGGGTTCGAGCGCGCCGGCGTCGTGCATGTGTCGGACGGCACGCCGCGTGTTGCGTTTGACTGGCTGCGCGAGGCATAAGAGCGAGGACGCGTATCAATAATTCGCGCGAGCGAAAATGGCCCCGGTGGGGCTATTTTCGCTCGCTGAGCTGTTTTGCAAGCCGGCTTTCGCAAGGCGCGAACCTACGAAAATCGCCGCGCGGCAACGCGGGGCGATGAGCTCGGTCGGGGGATAGGGCCCGCTTCGCTCGCCGGCCCGTAAATTGTATCATCCAGTGTGGAACGAGGACGCCCGTTGCCGCGTGCGATGGGCTTGTAATAAGAGGAGAGCCATGTCGAAGCAGGCAGTCGTTGGAATCTTGGCGCATGTCGATGCCGGCAAGACCACGTTGGCCGAGGCCATGCTGTTCAACGCGGGTCGCATTCGCAAGCGCGGCCGCGTGGACGATGGCGATTCGCATCTGGACACTAACGCGATCGAGCGTGAGCGCGGCATTACGATCTTCTCGTCGCAGGCCGTGCTCGACCACGGCGATACCCGCGTCATGCTTGTGGATGCACCAGGGCATGTCGATTTTTCTGCCGAGGCGGAGCGTACATTGCGCGCACTCGACTACGCGATTTTGGTTGTGGGTGCCAACGACGGCGTGCTGGGGCATACCGAAACCCTGTGGCGCCTGCTTGCGCGCTATGATATTCCGACGTTCATCTATATCAACAAAATCGATTTGGAGAATCCCGGCCGCGATGTTTTGCTGGCACAACTTGGGCAACGTTTTTCCGAGGGCTGTCTGGACGCCAACGAACTGCTGGCGGGTGGTGCCGTTCAGGAGGACGCTGCTGCGTTGGACGAGGCGGCGCTCGAGGAGTTTCTTGAGGCGGGTGAGCTTTCCGTCGCGACGCTGTCACGCATGGTTGCCGAGCGCAAGCTCTTTCCCTGTTTTGCCGGCTCGGCGCTCAAGGACCAAGGCGTGGACGAGCTACTGGATGGCATATGTGTGCTGATGCGCGAACAGGCATGGTACCCGGAGTTTGCCGCGCGCGTCTATCGTATCAGCCGCGGGGATCGCGGTGAGCGCTTGGCTTGGGTTAAAGTGACCGGCGGCACGCTGCATGCCAAGCAGATAATTAACGGACGTTCCGGTGCCGAGGCATGGGAGCAAAAGGTCGATCAGGTACGCATCTATAACGGCGAGAAGTATGAGCTTGCCCAAGAAGTTGCTGCTGGCGGTATTTGTGTCGTGACGGGTCTTGCGCACGTTCGCCCGGGGGACGCCCTGGGCGCGGAGCCCGCGGGCGATGCGCCCGTCATTGCGCCAGTCCTCACCTATACGGTGCTTCCGGGCGAACACGATGTCCATACGGTGTTCAAAGCGTTGACTGAGTTGGCGGACGAAGATCCCATGCTCGGCGTAAGCTGGAATACGCATCTTGAGCAGATTCATTTGCAGTTGATGGGCGCCGTGCAACTCGAGGTCGTGCAGCGGGTATTGGCCGATCGCTTTGGCCTTTCGGTTGCGTTTGAGTCTGGCGGCATTCTCTATAAGGAGACTATTTCGCAGCCGGTCGAGGGCGTGGGCCACTTTGAGCCGCTGCGCCACTATGCCGAGGTGCATCTGCGCCTGGAGCCGTTGCCAGCGGGTTCGGGCGTGCAGTTTGGCACCGTGACCTCGACCGACGAGCTCGATCTTAACTGGCAGCGTCTGGCACTCACCAACGCTATGGAGCGCGATCACCTGGGCGTGCTGACCGGCTCGCCCATAACCGATGTGCGCATTACGCTCACGGGCGGCCGTGCGCATGCCAAACATACCGAGGGCGGCGATTTTCGCCAGGCCACGTACCGTGCGATTCGCCAGGGTTTGATGCAGGCGCGCGAGGCCGGCGCGGCGGTGCTGTTGGAGCCGTGGTATCGCTTTGAGCTCGAGGTGCCGGGGGAGTGCGTGGGCCGGGCGCTCTCGGATGCCACGCGCATGGGTGCCGAGTACGAGCCGCCGACGATGGCGGGAGACCGGGCGAAGCTCGTGGGTCGCGTGCCGGCATCCGAGGTGCAGGATTATGCGCTGGAGGTTGCTGCTTACACGAGTGGTCGTGGGCATCTGTACCTAGAGTTCGCCGGCTATGCGGCTTGCCATGATGCCGAGCGCGTCATCGAGACGGCCGCCTATGAGCCCGAGGCCGATCTGCCCAACACGCCCGATTCGGTCTTTTGCTCTCACGGCGCCGGTTACACGGTCAAATGGTCCGACGTGCCTGCCGCGGCGCACGTAAAGATCGATCCCGCCACCTTCCGCCCCTGGCGAGCAGCAGACGCCGAGTTTTTCGGCCACATGTGACAAAGGGACAGTTTCTTTGTCACATGCTATTGGTATAACTCGGTATAAATTGGTATAACTATTACCAGGGTTTGCCAATCCGAGGAGGCCGACATGAATCCAAATCCCTTTAAGCCCACGGCTGGCAAGCGGCCTCCGATACTCATCGGCCGCGAGTCGGTCATCGAAGATTTCGAGGAAGGACTCGATAACGGCGCCGGAGCGCCGGGTAGGCTCATGCTCATTACGGGAAACCGCGGCTGTGGCAAGACGGTTCTCCTGCGGGAGCTGCAACGTCTAGCCAATGAGCGCGGATGGGCGGTTGTCTCCGATTCCGCTTCGCTTGGCTTATGCGATCGCTTGGCCGACGCGCTTCGCTCGAATAAACCCGTTGTGACGTCAGTGGAGCTCGGTCCGTCGTTTGGTCGGATGTCGGTCGAGGCGGCGCGAGCAAAGGGCGAGACGTTGCGAGGGCTGGCCAACGAGCGCCTTAAGAAGCTCGGTCCAGGCAAGGGCATACTGTTTGCGATTGACGAGGCGCAATCGGCTTCTATCGAGGAGCTGGCGGCTCTTGCCGTTCTCTATCAGCAGGTGCTTGGAGACCAGGATGCCACGGGCTTGTCCGATAGCGACCAGCGCGGTCTTGCGCTTGTTTTTGCCGGCTTACCCAGTATGGTTGACGATCTGCTCGAAGAGCCGAGCGTGACGTTTTTGCGGCGTGCCCAGCAGCGTACGCTGGGGGCGATATCTTTGCCCAAGGTGCGCGATTCATATATCCAGACGGTCAAAGACGCTGGTCTTTACGTTGACGCGGAGACAGCGGACCTTGCGGCACGCAAGAGCATGGGGCATCCCTATATGGTTCAGCTGGTGGGCTATTACATGTGGCGCTCTGCTGTCCGGCGTGGCTCGCAGGTCATTGAAGTGTGCGATGTCGAGGCTGGCCATAAGGACGCTGTCTCCGAGTTCTACGAAGCAGTTGACGCTCCCTTGTATTACGGGTTGCGCAGTCCGCAACGCCTCTTTGTCGAGGCCATGGCTGCTGACGAGGGTGAGCCGACGCGCATGGCGGATATCATTGAGCGCTGCGACCGTACTCAGAGTTGGGCGAGCAAATATCGCGCAAGCCTGATTCGCGAGCGCGTCATCGAGGCTGCCGGATACGGTCTCGTCCGATTTACGGTGCCCATGCTGGGCGCGTACATTCGCGACCGCATTTTATGGCATGAGTGATGCGACAAAGGGGCTGTCCCTTTGTCGCATTGGTAGATGAGAGGCTAAATAATGGCGATTCATACTGAGCGCTTGACGCTTCGTCCGTGGCGCGAGGCGGATGCGGCGAGCTTGTTTACATATGCGAGCGACCCGGACGTGGGGCCGGCTGCGGGCTGGCCACCCCATCGAAGCATTGAGGAAAGCAGGGAGATCATTCGGACAGTCTTTGCGGCGCCCCATACCTTTGCCGTTTGCCTGGCTGCGACAGATGAGCCCGTGGGCAGCATCGGGCTCATGCCATCTCGCTGCGAGTTAAACCGTCGAGATGACGGTCTCGAACTTGAAGTGGGCTATTGGATCGCCAAGCCATTTTGGGGCCGAGGCTTTGCTCCCGAAGCAGTACGAGCCATGCAGCGCTATGCGTTCGAAACGCTTGGCTGCAAGGCGCTTTGGTGCGGATACTACGAGGGCAATAACAAGTCATTACGCGTCCAGCAAAAATGTGGGTTCGCGCCACATCACGTTGAGCGCGACGTGCCCTGCGAGCTTATGGGCGATGTGCGTACCGAGTACTTTACGTATTTGACCCGCGAAGACTGGCGCGGGTAGGCGCGGCACGAGTAATGTGACAAAGGGACAGTCCTCTTGTCATATTCGATCAACTGGAAGGGGAGCGATGACGGTGTCGCAACAACCAAGCGCTATCGAGGTGCGTGGCGCGCGCGTCCATAACCTCAAGGACATCGATATCGATATCCCGCTGGGAAAGCTCGTAGGCATTGCCGGCGTGTCGGGTTCGGGCAAGAGTTCGCTGGCACTGGGCGTTCTTTACGCCGAGGGCTCGCGCCGTTACTTGGAGGCGCTCAGCACCTATACCCGCCGTCGTCTGACGCAGGCCGAACATGCCCAGGTGGATGAGGTCTTGCACGTGCCGGCGGCGCTCGCGCTACACCAGCGTCCGAGCGTGCCGGGCGTGCGTTCCACTTTTGGCACCATGACCGAGCTTAACAATAGCCTGCGTCTGCTCTTTAGCCGTTGTGCCCATCACGTGTGCCCGCACTGCGGGGCGCGCGTGGAGCCGAGCCTTAACGTGGCTGCGGGTCTGTCGCTCACGTGTCCGACATGCGGTCGCGAGTTCTACGCGCCGAGTGCCGAGGATTTGGCTTTCAATAGCGGTGGTGCGTGCCCTACCTGCGGCGGCACCGGTGTCATGCGCGAGGTGGACGAAGCGAGCTTGGTGCCCGATGAGTCAAAGACCATCAACGAAGGCGCGGTGCTTCCCTGGGGCACGCTCATGTGGGATCTGATGAAGCAGGTGGCCGGCGAGATGGGCGTGCGCACCGACGTGCCGTTTAACCAGCTCACGCCTCAAGAGCGCGACATCGTGTTCCACGGCCCGGCGGTTAAGAAGCACATTCTCTACGTTCCCAAAAACGGCGAGGGCGCCACGCCGCTCGACTTTACCTACTACAACGCCGTCTATACCGTCGAGAATGCACTCGCCAAGGTTAAGGACGACAAGGGCCTCAAACGTGTTGCACGCTTTTTGCGCGAGGGCCCATGCCGCGATTGCGGCGGCACGCGTCTTTCCGAGGCTGCGCGCCAGCCCCAGGTGTGCGGTATTAATCTGGCGCAGGCCGCGGCCATGACGCTGGGCGAGGCGATTGAGTGGGTGCGCGGGGCGCCCGCATCCTTGCCGGCCGAGATGCAGCCCATGGCGACGGATATCTGCGATTCGTTTTTGAGCGCGGCCCGTCGCCTGGTCGATCTGGGCCTCGATTATCTTTCGCTCGATCGCGCCGGTGCCACGCTCTCCACGGGTGAGCGCCAGCGTGTGCAGCTCGCCCGTGTGGTGCGCAACCGATCGACGGGCGTGCTTTATGTGCTGGACGAGCCCTCGATCGGCTTGCATCCTGCCAATGTCGACGGCTTGGTGGGCGTAATGCGCGATCTGGTGGATGACGGCAACACCGTGGTTGTTGTCGACCACGACACGCGCGTGCTGGCGGAAGCCGACTATCTGGTCGAGATGGGCCCCGTTGCCGGAGCGGGCGGCGGTAATGTGATTGCCGCTGGCACGGTAGACGAGGTCGAGCAATCGCGGGGCAGCCGCATCGCTCCGTTTTTGCGCGCAGAGCCCAAGCGCTTGCGTCCGCAGGTGACTGACGACGAGATGTTCGAGCAGGGGCATATCCGCATGGCAACCGATGCCATCCATACCGTCAAGCCGCTCGAAGTCGATATCCCACGCGGTCGCTTGGTTGCGGTGACGGGCGTTTCTGGTTCGGGCAAGACGACGTTGGTGCTCGAGACGCTTATCCCGGCACTCAAGGTGCAGGCAGCCGGCGAGCGCCTGCCAAAACATGTGCGTTGGATCGATGCCGAAGGCATTGCCCGCGCAAACCTGATTGACGCTACGCCTATCGGCGCCAACGTGCGCTCGACGGTGGCGACTTATGCCGACATCCATGATGAGCTGCGCCGCGCTTTCGCCCGCACGCCAGAGGCCAAGGCAGCCGGCTACAAGGCAGGTGCCTTTAGCTACAACACTGGCACTCTGCGCTGCCCTACGTGCGATGGCACGGGCTCGATATCGCTCGACGTGCAGTTTTTGCCCGACGTCGAGATCGTCTGCCCGGCATGTCGCGGTTCGCGTTATGCAGACACGGCTTCGCATATCCATCGCGAGGGCAAGGACGGGAGCTTGCTTACGTTGCCGCAGCTCATGGATATGAGTGTGGATGAGGCCATCGACGCCACACTGGGACTCAAGAAGGTTCAGACGCGCTTGCAGACCTTGCACGACCTGGGCTTGGGTTATCTCACGCTCGGTGAGCCCACGCCGGCGCTTTCGGGCGGCGAGGCGCAGCGTCTTAAGCTTGCGAGCGAGATGGGCCGCGTGCAGGACGATGCCGTGTTCGTATTCGACGAGCCTACGATCGGACTACATCCGCTCGATGTTCAGGTGTTGCTGAGTGTGTTCGACGGCCTTGTTGCCAAGGGCGCTACGGTTATCGTGATCGAACACGATCTCGACCTTATCCGTAACGCCGATTACGTGATCGACATGGGCCCGGGCGGTGGCGACGCCGGCGGGCAAATCGTCTGCGCCGGCACGCCGGGCGACATCGTGGCCTGCTCCGCAAGCATTACCGGTCGCTACCTATAACCGAATGTGACAAAGGGACAGTCCCTTTGTCACATTCCCGGAAAGCCTGTCTGGCGCAGGGCCTCGTAGAGGACGATGGCGGCGCTGTTGGAGAGGTTGAGCGCGCTGATGCGGTAGTCGTCCGGATTGACGAAGTTGCCGCAGATATCCTGCCGAAGGATGGCCTCGTGGCTGTCCTCGGTATGTCCCAGCGATTCCTCGTGGGCTTCCCAGGCCTCGGCGTTATCGAGTGAGTCACAATCGCGCAGCATCGGGATGCGCTCGCAGCGCTCGGACGCCGCGGCAAGCAGTGGCTCGGGAATGCCTGAGCTCTCGCTGCCAAAGACCAAGTAGTCGCCATCGCGGTAGGTACTCTGAGCATAGGTGCGGCGTGCTTTTTTGGTCAGCAGATGCAGGCGACCATCAGCGGGGGAGAGACCGTTGCGCGCAAGGAAATCCTCCCAGCCGGCATAGGTCGTCACGTCCAAGTTTTGCCAGTAGCCCAGGCCGGCGCGACGTACCGTCTTGTCATCGAGCGAAAACCCCAGCGGCTCCACCAGATGCAACCGGGCGCCGGTGACCACGCAGGTGCGGCCGATATTGCCCGTATTGGCCGGAATCTCGGGCGCATACAGCACAATGTTGAACATGAATCTCCTTGGCTCAGAACGAAAAACCACCACGAAGGGCACCTTCGTGGTGGTTTGGCGGTTACGTAGGCGGAAAAATGCCCGCTTGGATAAACCTAGGCGCGGTGCCAGTCGGTCAGACAAGCATCGAGGGAGGCGATGAGCGCATCCTTGTCCATGTGACGGCCGATGATGCACAGGCTCGTCATGCGGTCGCCCGTCTCGTCGTCCCAAATTTGCATGATCTCGGGGTTCTCGTCGATGATCTTCTGCTTCTCGCCCTCGGGCGCCGAGTCGACAAACAGGCCGTTCTCCATCAGGCGCATCTGGTGGCCGGCCTGCTCAAACATGTAGCACATGTCCGGATCGCCGGTCTGCCACAGCGGACCCTTGACGCGGATGACCTCGTCGGGCCACTCCTGCTCAACAAAATCGGTGAACTTCTGCAGGTCAAATGGCTTGCGGCGCGAGTACACAAAGGTCTCGATGTCGTACTCGAGCACCTCGGGGTCGTCGTGCTCTTCGGGATGCTCCATGGCCTCGATCCAGGCGGCGGAGTTGTAGGCGCGCATAAAGTCGAAGCGGTCGGTATCGAGCAGCTCCTCCATGGGGACCTCGCCGTTTTGGGCCTCGACGATCACGGCGTCTTTCTGCAGGCTGCGCACGATGGCCTTGAGCTCGGCGATCTGCTCAGGGCTCACGGTATCGGTCTTGTTGAGGATCAGCGTGGAGCAGAATTCGATCTGCTGGATGAGCAGGCTTTCGATGTCGTCCTCGTCGATATCCTCAGCCAGCAGGTCGCGGCCGCCGTTGAACTCGTCGTACATGCGGGCGCAATCGACCACGGCCACGATGTTGTCGAGCGCGAGCTTGGGCTCGCCGCCCACCTTGGCCTCGTCGCAGAAGCTCGAGATGGTGTAGGCGATGGGGATAGGCTCGCAAATGCCCGAAGCCTCGATGATGATGTAGTCGAAGTTGCCCGAATCGGCGATGCCCTGCAGCTGGTTAGCAAGGTCGTCCGAAAGCGTGCAGCAGATGCAGCCGTTGGTGAGCGGGATGAGGTCGTCGGTCTCGGAAAGGCCGCCGTCGGCGATAAGGCTGGCGTCGACGTTGATCTCGCCGATATCGTTGACGATCACGGCGGCGCGGATGCCGCCGTCGTTAGCGAGGATGTGGTTGAGCAGCGTGGTCTTGCCGGCACCGAGGTATCCGGTAAGCATGATGATCTTCACGGGTTTGTTGGGCATGTGCCCTCCTTTGTTAGACATGGCTTACAGTTAAATCTTATGCCAAACGCCTGCTCTTATACCCACGCGCCGGCAAATAACACAGGCTACTCCCAGGCTCCCCATACATCGGGGCAATAACCGACGGTGGCCTTTTTGCCGTTGCGCACGATGGGCTCGGCTAGAACCTGCTGATTCTCGAGCAGTTTATCGAAGCGCTGGCTAGGGGTGAGGTGCTGGATGAGCGCGAGCGTCTCCTCGTCCTTAGCCTTGGGGTTGAGCAGCTTGTCGATGCCGCCGACCGCCTGCATCACGCTCGTGAGCTCGCCTTTGCTCATCTCCTTTTCCTTAAGGTCAATAAACTGCACCTTAATGCGGCGCTCCTTAAAATAACGCTGCGCCTTCTTGGTATCAAAGGACTTCTTGGTGCCGAAGATTTGCACGTTCATAGTATGTTCCGCCGCTCTATCGAATGAAGTTGGTTGTTGCGCGATCGGCTTCGGGCGCGTTGATACCGGCGGCCTGACCTGCCTCGATGCAGCGCAGGAGCCAGGCCATGTTCTTGCCGATGTTTCGCATGGTGGCAAGGCCCTCGGCGTCCCCATCGGCGTCACCGGGCACGCGGCCAAACACGTTGTTCCAGTAGGTGGAAGCAACCACGGGCATTTGCTTAATGGTGAAGTACTTGTTGAGCACATCGAAGGTGGTCGACGTGCCGCCGCGACGGGCGACGGCGACTGCGGCGCCGGGTTTGTGCTCAAAGGCATGCCCGCCTGCATAGAAGGCGCGATCGAGGGCCGAAAGGATGCGGCCGCTGGGGTGCGCGTAGTAGACGGGCGAGCCAAAGACAAAACCGTCGGCCTGCTCGGCGGCAGCGATGAGCTCGTTCACCACGTCGTCGTCAAAGGTACAGCGACCGCCAAGTTTGCCGCACTGACCGCAGCCGATGCAGTCGCGAATGGGCTTGGCGCCCAGCTGAAACACCTCGGTATCAATGCCTTCGGCATTGAGCTGCTCGGCGACCTCGGCGAGTGCGCGGGCGGTGTTGCCGTTTGCCTTGGGACTGCCATTGACCAAAAGAACCTTCATCACAAACTCCCTCTGCTGTCGGTGACTTCTGCGGAGGATTATCGCACGAGAGGGTAGATGGCGTGGGGCGCGATCTGTCTCTTATACACATCTCCGAGCCCACGAG
>UQPL01000064.1:0-9873 GCA_900542895.1 uncultured Collinsella sp.
GTCACCCTCGCGCGGCACGCCTACACGGAAGCTCTCGTAGCTTGCCGGGTCAAAGTTGATCAGGATCACCAGGTCGTCGTCGACGTCCTCGCCCTGGCGTACAAAGCTCACGATGGACTGTTTGGAGTTATCCGCGTCGATCCAGGTAAAGCCGTCGTCGGTGTAGCCGCGTTCGTACAGGGCGGGCTCGGCGGTGTACAGGTGATTGAGCGCCTTGATAAACGCCTGATGATGACGGTGGGTCTCGTACTGCTCGGTCAGGAACCACTGAATGGACTCGTAGTAGCGCCACTCAATAAACTGGCCGATCTCGTTGCCCATAAAGTTGAGCTTGGCACCGGGGTGCGTCATCTGGTAAAAGGCCAGCGTGCGCAGGCCGGCAAACTGGCGCCACCAGTCGCCCGGCATGCGGCCGATCAGCGAGCACTTGCCGTGCACGACCTCGTCGTGGCTCAGCGGGCAAATGAAGTTCTCGGTAAAGGCGTACATGATGGAGAACGTGAGCAGCCCGTGGTTGCCGGGGCGCCACGGAAAATCGGTCTGCATATAGTGCAGGGTGTCGTTCATCCAACCCATGTCCCACTTGTAGTGGAAGCCCAGGCCGCCGTCCTGCGGCGGATAGGTTACGAGCGGCCACGCGGTGGACTCCTCGGCCATCATCATCACGTCGGGGTAGTGCGCCTCCACGGCGCAGTTGACTTGACGGATAAACGCGCTGGCGTCCAGGTCCTCCTCGGTACCGTACTTGTTGAACTTCTTTTGGCCCGGATCGTCGATGCCAAAGTTGAGGTACAGCATGCTGGACACGCCGTCCATGCGAATTCCGTCCACGTGGAAGTTCTCGAGCCAGTACAGCACGTTGGAGACAAGGAAGGAGCGGACCTCGCCGCGGGCGAAGTCGAACTTGTGCGTGCCCCAGTTGGGGTGAATCTCGTGCTCAAACAGCATGTGGCCGTTAAAGGTGGCAAGGCCGTGGGAGTCGGCGCAAAAACCGCCGGGTACCCAGTCCATGATCACGCCGATGCCCGCCTCGTGGCACGCATCGATAAAGTGCATGAGCTGCTGCGGGCTGCCGTAGCGCGACGTGGCGGCGTAATAGCCGGTCGTCTGGTAGCCCCAGGAGCCATCGAAGGGATGCTCCATGAGCGGCATGACCTCGATATGCGTATAGCCCATGTCGCGCACGTAGTCCACGAGCTCCACCGACAGGTCGTCGTAGGTATAGAACTCGCCGCGCTGCGCGGGGAAGGGATCCATGGGGCCGGGGTAGTTGCCGTACTCGTCGGGCTCGCCCTGCGGCGCGTCGCCGTGGCGCTTCCACGAACCAATATGCACCTCGTAGATGTTAAGGGGCTGAGACATGTGGTTATGGCTGGCACGGCGCTTGAGCCATGCGGCGTCGTTCCACTGGTAGCCGTCGAGGGTCCACAGCACGCTGGCGGTACCCGGAGGGCACTCGGCCTTAAAGGCATACGGATCGGCCTTGTAGAGCTTTTCGCCCTCGTTGGTCTCGATAAGGTACTTATAGAGCTGACCCTGCTCGGCGCCAGGAATAAAGCCTTCCCAAATAGCGCTCGTATGCATGGGCACCAGCGGGTTGGCTTCCTCATCCCAGTCGTTAAATTCGCCAATGACATGGACGCTCTTTACATCGGGCGCCCAAACGCAAAAGCGCCAGCCGCGCGTACGGTTCTGCGTGTCGGGGTGAGCGCCCATCTTTTCCCAGCTGCGCTCCCACGTGCCGATGCCAAATAGGTAGACATCGTCCTTGGTGAGCTCCGGTGCGTGTGGGGCGGCTTTACGGGTAGCGGGCTTTTTGGTTGCTGGCTTTAGCTTTGTATCGCTCACGTTTGATCCCATCATGACGCGGCAGCGTGTTGCCTTGGTGACTAGATGCGAAAGGTCCAAGGCTGCACGAATCGAAGGGACGGCGATAGTTCTATGATTCGTTCCACCTCGCGTGCTCGGTGGAACTTTCGGCAGAAACTACGATAACACCTGTACGTTAGTTTTATGGACGAAAGCGGATTTGCGTGGGCGTTTAATCGGTAAGCGACATGTTTATACCACTGGCAGAATTGCCGTGGTAAAACCCTTGACAGTTTTACCAATTAGGGTTTCAAAACTGATAGGCTTACGTTTGGTAAAACGTTTTTAGCAGGTTGTTTACCATTTGACATCGAAAGGCTCGTTTATGAACCACATCGCTGCTCCAAGTGTTGCTTTTATTTTCGATTGCGACGGAACACTGGTTAATAGCTCCCCTGTCTGGGGCCATGCGCAGACCGAGTTATTGCGCCGTCATGGCATTGATGTGACGGTCGACGATTTTGCCCAGTTTGAGCATTTGTCGCTCGAGGACGAGTGCCAGGCCTACCACGACACCTGGGGCGTTGGCGCGAATGGCGAGGAGCTGTATCGCGAGCTGGGCGAGATCCTGATTGATGGGTACTCCAAGGTGTCGCCGCGCGAGGGCCTGCTTGCTTTTTTGGAGCGGGCTAAGGCAGCGGGCATTGCCATGTGCGTGGCCACGTCCACGCCGGCCGAACTGGTGCAGTCCGCCCTTGCGGCTGCTGGCCTTGATCGCTATATGGAGTTTATTACCACGACGGGCGAGGCGGGGCGCTCCAAGCAGTTCCCCGATGTATACGAGCTGGCGCTGCGTCGCTTGGAGGATCGCCACGGTCACAAGTTTGAGAGCGCGTGGGTGTTTGAGGACGCCGTCTTTGGACTTAAGAGCTCCGGCACCGCAGGTTTTAAGCGTGTGGGCATCTATGACCCGCACGGCCGTATGGAGCGCGACGAGGTGCGTGCCAACTGCGATATCTTTATCGATAGTTATGAGGACCTGGATCTGGCCCGCGTGCTTTCGTTTGAGGGTTAGGCGAGGGCCGTGGCTTGCAAAGTATTAGTGGTTTGCGGCTCGCCGGTGCTGGCGAGCTCCGAGTTGCTGTGCCATCTGGCAGGGGAGTGCGACCACATCGTAGCCGTTGACCGTGGCCTGGACGCTCTTTTGGGCGCGGGGCTAGGCTGCGACGTGTATGTGGGAGATGCCGACACGGTGAGCGACGCGGGTCGCGCGCTGGTCGATGCCGCCGAAGTCTTTGAGGTAGAGCGCCACGACCCATACAAGGACTATACCGATCTGGCGCTGGCACTCGATTCCGTTCGCCGCCGCTGGTCGGGTGCCGAAGTGGTTGCGACCTGCGCTACCGGCGGCCGTCCCGACATGGCACTCTCTGTGTTAGGGCTACTGGCAGGCTATGCGGACGCCCCCGTCTGGATCGAAGAAGACGAAGTGACAGCCAGAATCCTGCACGAGGACGAGACCTGGACCATTGAGGGCGCCGAGGGCAAAACCTTCTCCATCATCGCCATCGCTCCCAACACAGAGATAAGCGAGCACGGTCTTGAATGGGAGCTAGACCACAGCCCTCTAGGCCTGTTGGCCGACACAGGCATCTCTAATGTCGTAAGGAAAACGGCCAAGATCCAAGTCCACCAAGGCGTTGCAATCGGTTATTTGTTACGTTAGGGTTTTATCGGGACGGTGGGTTAATTGACTGATTTTGCCGAAGTCAAAATCAGTCAATTCAGCCCCGTCCCAGGAAAACCCGTAAGTAAGAGAATCAACTCAAAAAAGTCCTTGCACGTCGCGCCAACTTCCCCTATAGTATTTCCTCGTCACGGGGGCGTAGCTCAGCTGGGAGAGCGCTTGACTGGCAGTCAAGAGGTCAGGGGTTCGATTCCCCTCGTCTCCACCATCGTGAATGCAAAGGCCTTCGGGAAACCGGAGGCCTTTTTCATACGTGTCCATTCCACATGCCAAAGTGACACCCGCGCCCACCCCGCAAAAAGTTGCGCAATAACCTTCCCGGTTTTGTACAAAATTTGTTAGCCAAACATAATAGTTTGAGCAATTCACGCCGCCAGCAATACAACTCGGGCAGTGCTCATCAACCCACACCCCCCATAAACCTGCGACAACGTGTGCAAGTCGGCACAATATTCCCCATAACCACGGTAAATAAACAATATGTTGCTCAACACACCCCAAAACGTATGGGCCGCCTGCTGTGCTAGGATACCTAACGTTACATGGGTTCAACTGTGCTCACGGCTCCAGCAAGCCGCAAAGCGCAGGGTCGATCAGCATCCGGCCGTAACGGCGGTGCCAGAAAAACCACGAGCTCCAATAGCGTCGTCATGCGTATCGCATCGAATGATTTTGTTCTTTTCTATGTGCAAGCTGTTCTTTCGAATCGATATTTCATGACTAATCGCTGCAGTCCTACAGCTGTTTGCGTGCGGTCCAGTTTTGTACCCGCTTGACTGGGTCGCACGCAGCTAGCTGGGGACGCGGTCTTTTTGCGATACACGTCCGCGTCTCTAGCCACTGCACTCATACATACCGTTCACGGTGGGGCAGAGCCACGTGCTTGTCTAACTGGGCTCAGGGTTTGAATATGGAGCGCCTTCGCGCACAAGCGCCCTGGCGAAGCCATACCCAAACCCCGTGAGCCACACGTAAGACAGCAAGGGGGTGGTGCTTGTGTGGTATGTGATCCAGGTCATTAACGGTCGCGAAGACATAATGCGCGAGCGCATAGAGCGCGTGGTGCCGGCTGGTGCTATGCAGGAGCTCTTTTATCCCCAATTTCAAACCGAGATCAAAGTACACGGCGAATGGGTCAACACGACCAAGCCGCTCTTTCCCGGTTACCTTATCTGCGATACGGCAGATCCTCGCACCGTGCAACAGTATCTGCTGCGCATGGACGACTTTGCCCGGGTGCTATCCCAGGACGGTCAGTTTGTGCCGCTGGCAAAAGAAGAGGTTCAGCTTATTGGCAGCTTTACTCATGCGGGAGACCGCGTAGTGCCCATGAGTGAGGCCCTAAAAGACGGCGATCAGGTCGTAGTGACGGCTGGTCCGCTGCTGGGCCACGAAGGCCTTATCAAAACCATTAACAGACGCAAGAGCACTGCTTTTCTGGAGCTCAACCTGTGCGGCCGATGCGTAACTACACGCGTCGGCCTCGCCGTGCTTTCGGCCGAGCAGCGCGCAATGCGAAACCTAAAAAGGGCGATCGCCTAACTGCAGGCGACTGTTTAACGGGACAGGGAGGATCCCCGGGGGCGGGGACGTTGACTTGAAGGAAATAGTGTCAGACAAAACTGAAAATTCAGTAGAAGCGCCGGTAGGGGCCTCGCTGGTTGCCCAAGCCATGAGCGGCGGCGACTCGAGCATGCGCTACAAGGCCATGCGGGCCGTGAAGGACTGGGACAACTCGCGCCTTGCCTACCGCACAGCCAAGCGCGCCTTCGACATCGTGTTTAGCGGCTGCGTGCTGGCCGTCATCGCCATACCCAGCCTTGTGCTCGCCGCAGCCATCCGCCTGGAGAGCGAGGGCAACCCGTTCTACAGCCAGATCCGCGTGGGCCAGACCCACCGCGACGGCAGCCTTTCCACCTTCCGCATGTGGAAGTTCCGCAGCATGTTCAAAGACGCCGACAAGCGCCTCGTCGAGCTCAAGGGGCAGAACGAGATCGCCGGCGCCATGTTCAAGATGAGGGAGGACCCGCGCGTAACGAAGATCGGCAAGTTCATCCGCAAGCACTCCATTGATGAGTTCCCGCAGTTCCTCAACGTGTTCCTGGGCCAGATGTCCGTAGTCGGGCCCAGGCCGCCGCTGCCCAACGAGGTGGCCGAGTATACCGAGTACGACCTGCAGCGCTTGGCCGTGAAGCCCGGGATCACCGGCTGGTGGCAGGTGACGGAGCGCAATTCGACCGGGTTCGACGGCATGGTCCGTCGAGACCTGGAGTACATCGCCAACCGGGGCATTTTTACCGACCTCAAGATCGTTGTCCTCACGGTGATCGAGGTCATCACCGGTAAGGGTGCGTGCTAATGCTCGGGGATTATTCGAAATACTCTGAGTTGAATCGCGTTCCCGTGATCGATGTTCCGATCACGGGAACAAACATGTCAGATTGCATCAATTTTCTAGCTGAACATATCGATGAACTCCATGGCGAGTACATTTGCGTTTCCAATGCTCATACGTCGGTTATGGCCCATGACGACCCTTCCTATTGGGCCTGCCAAGCTGACTCCCTCATGTCCGTTCCCGACGGCAAGCCTTTATCTGTCGTCGGACGTAAAACAATAGAGTCTATGGGGCGTGTAACTGGACCCGATCTGATGCGAGAGATATTCAATATTTCCTTGCAGCAAGGATGGAGCCATTACTTCTACGGTAACGAGCAGAAGAATCTCGACGCTCTCAAAAATTCACTTCAAGAGGAATATCCAGGCCTGGAAATCGCTGGCATGGAGCCTTCGGTTTTCCGACCGCTCTCCGACAGCGAGAAGCGAGACCTTTCGCGACGTATCGCTGATTCGGATGCAGACTTCGCATGGATTGCTCTTGGCGCGCCCCGTCAAGAAGTTCTTATGCACGAGTTCAAGGGAGGGCCACAACCGTTGATGATCGGTGTTGGCGGAGCGTTCAACGTTCTCGCCGGCGTGGTGCCAGAGGCGCCGATGTGGATGCAAAACCTGAGTCTCGAGTGGCTATACAGACTTATTCAAGAGCCGAAGCGGCTTTTCAAACGATACCTCGTAACTAATACGAAATTTCTCTTTTACCAGTTTACAAAAGCCAAACGTAAGGAAGGCAAATAGATGAACGATTCGACCACCTTTAAAGACAAGACCCTGATGATCACGGGCGGCACCGGCTCGTTCGGCAACACCGTGCTCAAGCACTTCATGAACACCGACCTGGCCGAGATCCGTATCTTCTCGCGTGACGAGAAGAAGCAGGACGACATGCGCCACCGCCTGCAGGAGAGGTCGCCCGAGCTCGCCTCCAAGGTACGCTTCTTCATCGGCGACGTCCGCAACGCCCAGAGCGTGCGCGACGCCATGCACGGCGTGGACTACATCTTCCACGCCGCCGCCCTCAAGCAGGTTCCCTCCTGCGAGTTCTTCCCCATGGAGGCCGTGCGCACCAACGTCATCGGCACGGACAACGTCCTGCACGCCGCCATCGACGAGGGCGTCGACCGCGTCGTGTGCCTGTCCACCGACAAGGCCGCCTACCCCATCAACGCCATGGGCAAGTCCAAGGCCATGATGGAGTCCATCATCTACGCCAACGCCCGCAACGGCGCCGGCCGCACCACCATCTGCTGCACCCGCTACGGCAACGTCATGTGCTCGCGCGGCAGCGTCATCCCGCTGTTCATCGACCGCATCCGCAAGGGCGAGCCGCTCACGGTCACCGACCCCAACATGACCCGCTTCCTCATGAACCTCGATGAGGCCGTCGACCTGGTGCAGTTCGCCTTCGAGCACGCCAACCCCGGCGACCTGTTCATCCAGAAGGCGCCTGCCTCCACCATCGGCGACCTCGCCGAGGCCGTCCAGGAGGTCTTCGGCCGCGTGGGCACGCAGGTGATCGGCACCCGCCACGGCGAGAAGCTCTTCGAGACCCTGATGACCCGCGAGGAGCGCCTGAGGGCCGAGGACATGGGCGGCTACTACCGCGTCGCCTGCGACTCGCGCGACCTGAACTACGACAAGTTCGTCGTCGACGGCGAGGTGGAGACCCAGGCCGACGAGTCCTACACGAGGCACAACACCGAGAGGCTCGACGTGGAGGGCACCATCGCCAAGATCAAGACCGCCGAGTACGTGCAGCTGGCACTCGAGAGCCGCGAGCACGAGGCGGTGCAGTAGGGTGCGCGTCCTCGTCACCGGCGCCAGGGGCTTCGTCGGCAGGAACCTCTGCTGCGCGCTGAAGAACATAAGGGACGGCAAGGACCGCCGCGCCAAATACCAGGCACTCCTTCCCCTCGAGGTCATGGAGTACGACATCGACTCGACGCCCGGGGAGCTGGAGGACTACTGCTCCCGCGCCGACTTCGTCTTCAACCTGGCCGGCGTCAACCGCCCAAAGGAGCAATCCGAGTTCATGGAGGGCAACTTCGGGTTCGCCTCCACGCTGCTCGAGACGCTCGAGCGACACGGCAACAGGTGCCCCGTCATGCTCTCCAGCTCCGCGCAGGCGAGCCTGTCGGGACGTTTCGAGGGCTCGGTCTACGGCGAGTCCAAGCTGGCGGGGGAGGGCCTGTTCCGGGAGTACTCGGAGCGCACGGGGGCGCCGGTGCTCATCTACCGCTTCCCCAACCTCTACGGCAAGTGGTGCCGCCCGCGCTACAATTCCGCCGTGGCGACCTTCTGCGACGCCATCGCGAACGGCCGCCCCTACACCGTGAGCGACCCCTCCGTGGAGCTGGAGCTCCTCTACATCGACGATCTGGTCGACGAGATGTTGGGCGCCCTGCTCGGCGGGGAGCACCACTGCGGCTACGAGGGCCTCGACCGCGTCGACGGCGACGGGTTCTGCTACGTCCCCGACACCGACGTGAAGACCCTGGGCGAGATCGTCTACCTGCTGGACGGCTTCCGCGACAGCCGCGAGACGCTTGCCGTCCCCGACCTCACCGACGGCTCCTTCTCCAAGAAGCTCTGGAGCACGTTCCTGTCCTACTACGAGCCGGGCAACTTCGCCTACGGCCTCAAGCCCAATGTGGACGACCGCGGCTCGTTCACCGAGTTCCTGCGCACGCCCGAGCGCGGCCAGGTCTCCATCAACGTGTCCAAGCCCGGGATCACCAAGGGCAACCACTGGCACATGAGCAAGTGGGAGAGGTTCCTGGTGGTGTCCGGCACCGCGTCGATCAAGCTGAGGAAGGTGGGGGAGGACGCCGAGGGCAACCCGTTCCCCGTCGACGAGTACACTGTCTCCGGTTCCGACATGCGAGCCGTGGAGATGGTCCCCGGATACACGCACTCCATCACCAACCTGTCCGACACCGAGGACCTCGTGACGGTCATGTGGGCCAACGAGCCCTTCGACCCCGAGAACCCCGACACCTACTACGAGGAGGTCTAGCCGCATGGGCAAGGACTATTCCGATATCGAATTCAAAGACGACGGCCGCCTGAAGCTCCTGATCATCGTGGGCACCCGCCCCGAGGTCATCCGCCTGTCCGAGGTCATCAAGAAGTGCCGCCGCCACTTCGACTGCCTGCTGGCGCACACCGGCCAGAACTACGACTACACGCTCAACGGCATCTTCTTCCGCGACCTGTCGCTGGACGACCCGGACGTCTACCTGGACGCCGTGGGCGCGGACCTGGGCGAGACCGTGGGCAACATCATCGCGGCCTCGTACAAGCTCATGGTGCAGGTCCAGCCCGACGCCCTGCTCATCCTGGGCGACACCAACAGCTGCCTGTCCGCCATCGCGGCAAAGCGCCTGCACATCCCGATCTTCCACATGGAGGCGGGCAACCGCTGCAAGGACGAGTGCCTGCCCGAGGAGACCAACCGCCGCATCGTCGACGTGATCTCCGACGTCAACCTGGCCTACTCCGAGCACGCCCGCCGCTACCTCAAGGACACCGGCTGCGCCCCGGAGCGCACCTACGTGACGGGCTCGCCCATGGCCGAGGTCCTGCGCGCCAACCTGGGCAAGATCGAGGCGTCGGACGTCCTCACCGAGCTCGGCCTGGAGCCGAAGAAGTACATGCTGCTCTCCGCCCACCGCGAGGAGAACATCGACACCGAGGCCAACTTCACGAGCCTGTTCACCGCGATCAACGCTCTGGCCGAGAAATACGACATGCCGATCCTGTACTCCTGCCACCCGCGCTCCCGCAAGCGCCTGGAGGCCACCGGCTTCGAGCTGGACCCGCGCGTGCGCATGCACGAGCCCATGGGCTTCCACGACTACAACTGCCTGCAGATGAACGCCTTCGCCGTTGTCTCCGACTCCGGCACCCTGCCCGAGGAG
>UQPL01000065.1:0-9779 GCA_900542895.1 uncultured Collinsella sp.
TGGCCAAGGGTCTGAACGACTTCGCTCCCATCGTGTCCGGCATCATGACCACCATCCACGCCTTCACCGGCGACCAGATGCCGCTCGACGGCCCGCAGCGCAAGGGCAACTTCCGTCGCTCCCGCGCCTGCTCCGAGAACATCGTCCCGAACACCACGGGCGCTGCCAAGGCCATCGGCCTGGTTCTCCCCGAGCTCAACGGCAAGCTCATCGGTGCCGCCCAGCGCGTCCCGACGCCGACCGGCTCGCTGACCAACCTCTACGCCGTCGTTGACAAGAAGGTCACCGTCGACGAGGTCAACGCTGCCATGAAGGCCTACGCCGAGACCATCCCCGAGACCTTCGCCTACAACGAGGACCAGATTGTCTCCCGCGACATCGTCGGCGAGACCCACGGCTCCATCTTCGACGCCACTCAGACCATGTGCTCTGACCTCGGCAACGGCCAGACCCTCGTTCAGGTCACCTCTTGGTACGACAACGAGAACTCCTACACCTCTCAGATGGTCCGCACCATCAAGTACTTCGAGAAGTTCGTTGCTTAATTTAGCTTTTAGCGAATAGCTCGTTGAGCGTCTAAAGAAGGGCGCGGCCTTATAGGGCTTACACCCTAGGGTCGCGCCCTTTTTATAAGAAATCGTCTGCCGTAATGGGAGGCAGACACGTACGAAAGGTAGAAGCAAACATGGCCTTTACCAAGAAGACCGTCCGCGACATCGATGTCGACGGAAAGCGCGTTCTCGTCCGCGTTGACTTTAACGTGCCTATCAAGGATGGCGTCGTTGGCGACACCACCCGTATCAAGGCTGCCCTGCCCACCATCAACTACCTCGTTGAGCACAACGCTCGCGTCATCCTCATGAGCCACCTCGGCCGTCCCGAGGGCACCGGCTTCCAGCCCGAGCTGTCCCTCGAGCCCGTCGCCAAGAAGCTCGCTGAGCTCTCTGGTCTCGACGTTGCCTTTGTCGCTGACACCTACGGCGAGAAGGCTGCTGAGGCTGTCGCCGCCGTCGAGCCGGGTAAGGTCCTCGTTCTCGAGAACGTCCGTTTTGACAAGCGTGAGAAGAAGAACGATCCCGAGATCGCCAAGAAGCTCGCTTCCTATGGTGACGTCTTCGTTCTCGATGCCTTCGGCACCGCTCACCGCGCCCAGGGTTCCGTCGTGGGCCCCGCCGCTTACCTGCCTGCCGTCGCCGGCTTCTTGCTCGAGAAGGAGGTCGACACGCTGACCGGCATCTTCGCCGAGCCCGAGCGCCCCTTCGTCGCCATCGTCGGCGGTTCCAAGGTTTCCTCCAAGATCGGCGTTCTCGATCACCTCATCGACTCCGCTGACACCCTGATCATCGGTGGCGGCATGGCCTACACCTTCTTCCTGGCTCAGGGCCTGTCCGTTGGTCAGTCCCTCAAGGAAGAGGACTGGGTCGAGCGCGCCGGCGAGATGCTCAAGAAGGCCGAGGAGAAGGGTGTCAAGATCCTACTCCCCATCGACAACCGTGTTGCCGATCACTTTGGCGAGGACGCTGTCCCCGAGGTTGTTGCTTCCGACGCTATCCCCGACGATCGTGAGGGTATGGACATCGGTCCCAAGACCGAGGAGCTCTATGCCGAGGCTGTCAAGGGCGCCAAGACCGTGTTCTGGAACGGCCCCATGGGCGTCTTCGAGTTTGACAACTTTGCTCACGGCACCCAGGCTATCGCCGAGGCTCTCGCCGAGGCTGACTGCACCTCGATCATCGGCGGTGGTGACTCTGTCGCAGCTGTCAACAAGTTCAACCTGGCCGACAAGATGAGCTGGATCTCCACCGGTGGTGGCGCTTCCATGGAGCTCGTCGAGGGTAAGGCCCTGCCCGGAGTGGAGGCGCTTCTCGATGCCTAATCGCACCCTTCTTATCGCTGGTAACTGGAAGATGAACAACGACGTCGCCGAGGCCGCCAAGCTCGCCGACGAGCTGGCTCAGGCTCTGCCCGAGGTTCCGGCTGGCGTCGAGGTGCTCGTCTGCCCTCCGACCATCGACATCACCACGGTTCATGACCGCATTCAGGCTGCCCCCATCGCCCTCGGTGCACAGAACGTGTACTGGGAGGCCAAGGGTGCCTTCACCGGTGAGTCTTCTTGCGACATGCTCAAGTCCGCTGGCTGCACCTACTGCATCATCGGTCACTCCGAGCGTCGCGACTACTTCCACGAGACCGACGAGGATCAGAACAAGAAGGCTAAGGCTCTCGTTTCCGCCGGTCTTGTTCCCGTCTTCTGCTGCGGCGAGTCCCTCGAGGTCCGCGAGGCTGGCACCTATGTCGAGCACGTCGTGAACCAGGTCAAGGCTGGCCTTGCTGGCCTTGAGATCACCTGCCCCAAGCAGGTCGTCGTCGCCTATGAGCCCATCTGGGCCATCGGCACAGGCAAGACCGCTACCGCCGAGGACGCTCAGGAGGTCTGCGGCGCTATCCGTGAGACCCTCAAGGAGATGTTCGGCGAGGAGCTCGCCAACGGCATTCGCGTGCTGTATGGCGGTTCCGCCAAGCCCGGCAACATCGCCGAGCTCGTCGCCAAGCCCGACGTTGACGGCGCCCTCGTGGGCGGCGCTTCGCTCAAGGCTGCCGACTTCGCCTCTATGGTCGTCAAGGCAGGCGAGTAGGACATATGGCACGACGTCATCTTCCTGCACTCCTGATCATCATGGATGGTTGCGGCCTTGCTCCGGCCGATGGCGAGAACGCCGTCGCCGCTGCCAAGACGCCCTTCCTTGATAGCCTGTACGAGAAGTACCCCCACACCACGCTCGGCGCTTCGGGCGAGGACGTGGGTCTTCCCGATGGCCAGATGGGTAACTCCGAGGTGGGTCACCTCAACATCGGTGCCGGACGCATCGTGTTCCAGGAGCTTTCGCGCATCAACAACGCCATCAAGGACGGCTCCATCGCCAAGAACGAGGTTTTTGTCAAGGCTATGGACGACGTCAAGGCTGACGGTAAGACTCTCCACCTCATGGGCCTTATGAGCCCGGGCGGTGTTCATTCTCACATGAACCACGTCGAGGCTCTGGTCAAGATGGCTGCCGAGCACGGCGTCAAGACCGTTCGCGTCCACGCCTTCATGGATGGCCGCGACGTCGACCCGCAGTCCGGTGCTGGCTACATGAGCGAGTTCTGCGCCTTCCTGGCCAAGATCTCCGAGGAGACCGGTTGCGACGCTCGCGTTGCCACCGTCTCGGGTCGTTATTGGGCGATGGACCGCGACAACCGTTGGGAGCGCATCCAGCGCGCCTACGACGTCATGGTCAATGCGTCCGATGCTGATACCGACCCCGTTGCCGGTATCAAGGCCTACTACGAGAAGGACCCGCGCGGCGACGAGTTCGTCGAGCCCTTCGCTGCCCACAACGAGGGCATTCACGAGGGCGACGCGGCCATCTTCTTCAACTTCCGTCCCGACCGCGCTCGTCAGATGACCCGCGTGTTCACGGACAAGGAGTTCGACGGCTTTGAGCGCGAGCAGATCAAGCTTTCGCACTTTGTGACGATGACTGAGTACGATCCGACGTTTGACGTCGAGGTCGCCTTCCCCAAGACGTTCCCCGAGAACGTCCTGGCCGACGTTATCGCCGCCAATGGCCTGAAGCAGCTGCACACTGCCGAGACCGAGAAGTACGCCCACGTGACGTTCTTCCTCAACGGTGGCATCGAGGAGCCCAAGGAGGGCGAGGAGCGCGTGCTCGTCGCTTCCCCCAAGGTCGCTACCTACGATCTGCAGCCCGAGATGAGCGCTCCCGAGGTTACCGAGAAGCTCGTCGCCGCCATCAACGAGGATCGCGCTGATTTCTACATCGTGAACTTCGCGAACTGCGACATGGTTGGTCACACCGGTGTCTTCGACGCCGCCGTTAAGGCTGTCGAGGCTGTTGACGATGCCCTGTCCAAGGTTGTCCCGGCGATTCTCGCCAAGGGCGGCTTTGCACTGATTACCGCCGACCACGGCAACGCCGATCACATGTTTGACGTTGCTTCCGACGGTTCCAAGCATCCGTTTACGGCTCACACCACCAACCGCGTGCCGTTCATCATCGTTGATGAGAAGGCACAGCTCACCGGTATCGAGGACGGCCGTCTTTCCGATATCGCTCCGACCATGCTCACCATGGCTGGTATTGAGCCTTCCGCCGAGATGACGGGCCGCGTGCTCGCCACCGAGGCCTAATAGAAAACAAATACCGTTTTCTAGTAAGGGGGTTGTCCACAACCGGACAACCCCCTTTTTGGTATTTCTGCCATTTCCACCCCGTCCTTGAGTGGCAGGTAGGGGAGAGCGGGGGATTGTGGTACAGTACTGGAGTTTGAACTGTTCTATTAAGGAGCTTATCTATGGGTCCGTTCCAGATTCTTCTGTTTGTCGTTTGGGCTGTCTCTGCCGTGGCGCTGACGATTCTCGTCCTGATGCATTCCGGTAAGGGCACCGGCGTTTCGGATATGATCGCTAGCTCGCTGTATAACTCCAGCTCTGCCACGGGCGTCATGGAGCAGAACCTCGATCGCCTGACGGTAATTATGGCCGTTGTTTTTGCCGTGTGCGTCGTCCTGTGCATGTTCTTCTTCCCGCAGGGCATCGTCGGCTACTAAGCATCGGCGTATATACGTTTGCAATGGGTCTCGCAGGTGCGGGACCCTTTTTGTTTACATATTTGTAACAGAGTCAAAATATCCCCACATACTTCGCCCAACTAAAGAAATTCTCGACCGTTAACCGGAATTAGCCCCAAATCGTGCATAAAATGCGCTACTGTATTGCGAAACGTTGGTCCGTTGTGCATAACCAGCCATAGCAGCGGGCGGCGTTTTGATGGTTCGGATCGGATTGTCTCGACATATGTCCGACTGAACATTTCTTTGTCCTATCTCATAAGGAGGATGGCATGGCTGATTCTATGTTCCACCAGCCCGTTATGGGTCGTCGCGCCTTTGTTGGCGGCACCCTCGCTGCGAGCTCCATGGCTTTTCTTGCCGCATGCGGCAAGAAGGGCGGCGACGCTTCCGGTTCTGAGTCCGGTTCGACACTGAACTTCTACATCAACAACCCGGTCTGCATCGACCCCTACAATGTCCAGGAGGACCAGGGCACTCAGGTCGAGTACCAGCTCTTTGACGCTCTGACCTCTTATGACGCCGAGAAGGGCGAGATCGTTCCGCTGGCTTGCGAGTCCTTTGAGGCCAACGACGACGCCACCGAGTTTACCTTCAAGATCAAGAAGGCCAAGTTCCACAACGGTGACGACGTTACCTCCAAGTCCTTCAAGCTCGGTTGGGAGCGTCTGGTCAACACCAAGTCGGCCATCGCTACCGAGTACGGCCCTTCCGAGGTCTCCTATCACCTTTCCATGGTCGAGGGCTATGACGACCTGCTTGCCGGTAACGCTACCGAGCTCAGCGGTGTTACTTGCCCCGACGATGAGACCCTCGTCGTCAAGCTGTCTTCCGCTTACGCCGACTTCCCCTTCGTCGCCTCTCACCCGGCTCTGGCCCCGGTTCCCGAGTGCGCCGAGTCCGATGTCAAGAGCTTCTACCTTGCACCGGTCGGTAACGGCCCGTTCATGATGGACGGCAAGTGGGAGGATGGTCAGGAGATCAACCTCAAGAAGTTCGACGATTACTATGGTGACAAGGCCAAGATCGATGGCATCCACTTCCAGGTCATCAAGGACATGGAGACCGCTTACAAGGAGTTCCAGGCCGGTAACCTCGATGTCTGCGACGTTCCCGTTGCTCAGATCGACGCTGCCAAGAAGGATCGCGGCGTGTCCAAGGACGGCTACACCATGGGTGACGGCGAGCGCATGCTGCTCGGCGCCGAGCCTTCCACCTACTACCTGACCTGCAACAACACGGCCGAGCCGTTCAACAACGCCGACCTGCGCAGGGGTATCTCCCTGGCCATCAACCGTGAGGCCATCTGCAAGACCATCTTCAAGGGTACCCGTACCCCTGCCGACGGCATTGTTCCTCCGGGCATCGATGGCTACAAGGAGGGCGCATGGGAGTTCTGCGCCTACGACGTCGACAAGGCTAACGAGTACCTCGACAAGGTTGCTCCCGCTGGTGCTAACGGCGATCGTGGCATTAACGTGACTCTGTCCTACAACCAGGACGGTGGCCACAAGGAGATCATGGAGTCCATCATCGGCGACCTCGCCAAGGTTGGCGTTACCGCTGTCTCCGATACCCCCGAGTGGTCTGCCCTGCTCGAGCAGTATCAGAACTTTAACTATCAGTTCGGTCGTCTGGGTTGGATTGCTGACTACCCGATCATGGACAACTTCCTGTATCCGCTGTTCCACTCCGACTCCCTCGGTGGCGACAACCGCTCTGGTTACAACAACCCCGAGTTCGACGCCAAGGTCGACGAGGCCCGTACCACGGTTGACGACGAAGAGCGCGTCGCTAAGATGCAGGAGGCCGATGCAATGGTCGCTGCCGACTGCCCGGTCATCCCGGTGATGTTCTACACGCACACCATCGCCGGCTCTGATCGCATCAAGCACCTCTATGTCGATCCGCAGAAGCACGCCGATCTGGGTACCGCTGAGCTCGCCTAAGAGTTTGCAGCTTCCGTGAGGGTCAAGTATTTACGTAGACCTCATGGGAAACATACAGTTCTCCCTAACCTGGGGTAAACTGGCTGATGGTAATTTTGGGATGCCGGTCTGGCGATCGGCATCCCATTTAGGTTAATCCCTAGATAGGGGAGTGGTATGGGTAAGTACATCGTTAAACGTGTGCTTCAGTTCATCCCGGTGTTTTTGGGCGTTACGCTGATTTTGTTCGCCCTCCAGAATATCGTGCCGGGAGATCCGATCAAGCTGATCGGTGGAGACAAGGCTCTGTCCCCCGAGGTGGAGCTTCAGCTTCGCGTCCGCTATCACCTGGTCCAGTCGGACGAGGACGGCAACGCGATCCTTGACGAGAACGGCGACCCCGTTCAAACGTCGCTCGTGGACCGTTACTTGTATTACATGAACGGCCTGCTTCATGGCGATCTGGGCAATTCGTATCAGCGCAAGCTGCCGGTTACGGAAATCTTTGCCCAGAAGTATCCGTATACGGTCAAACTTGCCGCGTGCGCCATCGTGCTCGAGGCAATCATGGGTATCGGTGCGGGTATCATTTCGGCGGTAAAGCGTTATTCCTTCTGGGATATTTTGGTAACGCTCACCACGTCGATCCTCGTTGCCGTCCCGGCCTTCTGGCTCGGTATGTTGCTGCAACTGTTCTTTGGCGTCATTCTCAAGGACGCCACGGGCGGTGCATTCTCCATGCCGATCTCGGGTGCCGGCGGTGCCAGCTCTCAGTATCAGGATTGGATGCACTATGTGCTTCCGACCATTACGCTGGCTTCGGTTTCGACCGCTTATGCTGCCCGCATTATGCGCTCGCAGCTGCTTGACGTCATGAACCAGGATTACATCCGTACGGCAAAAGCCAAGGGTCTCTCCAATCGCGCGATCATCATCAAGCATGCGCTTAAGAATGCACTTATCCCCGTCGTTACCTATATTGGTGTCGACTTTGGCGGCATGCTTTCGGGCGCCATCCTGACCGAGACGGTCTTTAACTGGCCCGGTATCGGCTATGAGGTCTATCGCGCCATTAGCATGCGTGACTGGCCCATCGTTATGGGCGGCGTTACGCTCATCGTCGTCGTCGTCATGGTGATCAACCTGCTCGTCGACATTAGCTATGCATTCCTCGACCCGCGCATCCGCCTTGGCGGTCCGTCGGATAAGGCCTAAGGGAGGTACGTCTCATGCAGGAAACTGATTCTCAGTCTCAGGAGCAGGCTACCGCCACCAAGGCCGCATCTGCTCCCGCCAAGTCCCGCACGCTGTGGGGCGACGCTTTTAAGCGTCTTCGTAAGAACAAGCTCGCCGTTATCGGTGTCTGCTGGATCATCATCGTCGTTGTGGTTGCCCTGACCGCAGATCTGTGGGCTAAGCCCTGGCTCGGTTCGCCGACGGCTTCCGACTCGACCACCATGGCCCAGACGTCGCTGATGGCTCCGTGTGCAGAGCACCCGTTTGGCACCGACGCCCTTGGTCGTGACATTCTCGTTCGCGTTATCTACGGTGCACGTGTTTCGCTTTCCGTCGGTATTATGGCCACTGCGATCTCCACGGTGATTGGTCTGGTCATGGGTGCCCTAGCCGGTTTCTACGGCGGCATCTGGGATACGATCATCATGCGCTGCGCGGATATCTTCCTGGCATTCCCGTACGTGCTTTTCGTTGTCGCCATGATCGCCGTTATCGGCCGTGGTCTTCAGAACGTCTTTTTTGCCATCGGCATTCTTGGCTGGCCTTCGATTGCGCGCGTCTTTCGCTCTGCAATCTTGACGGTCAAGGAAAACGATTATGTTGACGCTGCGCGCGCGATGGGTGCATCTGATGCTCGTATCGTCGTGCGTCACATCTTCCCGAACTCCGTCGCCTCCATTGTGGTCTACGCGACCATGAACATTGGTGGCGCCATTCTGACCGAGTCCGCTCTGTCCTTCCTCGGCATGGGCGTTATTCCGCCTACGCCTTCGTGGGGCTCCATGATTCAGGACGGTCAGCAGTATCTTCTGACTGCTCCCTGGATGATGATCATGCCCGGTCTGGCAATTCTCTCGACGGTGCTCGCCTTCACCCTGCTGGGTGACGGTCTGCGCGACGCCCTCGACGTCAAGATGAAGGACGCATAAGGATGAAGAAGAACAAGAACTATGTGGACCTGAAGGACCAGCCGGTTCCCGAGGGCCAGCATCTGCTCGAGGTCGATGACCTTAAGATGTATTTCCACACCGAGGATGGCGTTGTTCGCGCTGTCGACGGTGTCTCCTACACGCTCGATCGCGGCGAGACCCTGGGTGTCGTCGGTGAGTCCGGCTCCGGTAAGTCCGTGACCGCCATGACCATCATGGGTCTTATCTCGATGCCTCCGGGAAAGATCGAGGGCGGCGACGTTCGCTATCGCGGTCGTTCTATCCTCGAGATGACCGAGGAAGAGATGCAGCACATTCGCGGTAACGACATCGCGATGATCTTCCAGGATCCTATGACCTCCTTGAACCCGGTCTATAAGATCGGCAAGCAGGTGGGCGAGGGTCTTCGTCTGCACCGCGGCTACTCCAAGCAGGAGGCGCTCAAGCGTGCCACCGAGCTTTTGGACCTCGTTGGTATTCCCGAGCCCGAGAAGCGCGTCAATGAGTATCCGCACCAGTTCTCTGGCGGTATGCGTCAGCGCGTCATGATTGCCATGGCTCTTGCCTGCGATCCCGATATTTTGATTGCCGACGAGCCCACGACTGCCCTGGATGTTACCATTCAGGCTCAGATTATTGAGCTTATGCAGGAAATGCAGGAGAAGAACGGCAACGCCATCATCATGATCACCCATGACCTGGGCGTTGTCGCTGATATGGCCGACAAGATCATGGTTATGTACGCCGGCCGTCCCGTCGAGTTCGGTACTGCTGAGGAAATCTTCTACGAGAGCCGCCACCCCTACACCTGGGGCCTTATCCGCTCCATCCCGGAGCAGGCCATCGATGAGAAGAAGCCGCTTACGCCGATTCATGGCAACCCGCCTTCGCTCATGAACCTGCCCGAGGGCTGCGTGTTCTCGCCTCGTTGTCCCTATGCGACCGATAAGTGCCGCAAGCAGCGCCCCGAGTGCGTTGTCACCGAGTCTGGTCATTACTCTGCGTGCCACTACTCCGGTGACCCCGAGTTTCTCAAGAACGCTCCTGAGAC
>UQPL01000066.1:0-9769 GCA_900542895.1 uncultured Collinsella sp.
GCAAGGGTGTCGAAATCGACACGATAGTTGAGCAGCAGGCCTCCCATGGGCAAACTGCAACACCCGAATCCGCCAAAGCGCATGGGCGCGCCCAGGACGGCGAACATCAATGATTCCGCTGGGGATGCGGATCCGGCCCGGGCGAGTTTGACAGCCGTACGAAACGAGGCGTAGGAACTACTTTTGGCAAACCGTGCGACTGCCTCGAGCTCTTCGATGGTTGTAGCGGGTTCGCATCTATAGTGCGCCTGTTCGTAGCGTGTTTCGGCTGGCTTTTCGGGTGTCGGTTGGTCGCCCTGGCAATCGAGGTCGTCCATCGCTTCGAAGCTGTTGGCCTTGGGCCACGTGTCGTCGTAGGCGATGGGGTAAGTTGCCTCGGGCGGAAGTGAGTAGGTTCCGAGCAGCTCCATAAGAAGCATCAAGGTTTTGGCAACTGATTCATTTTTGGAACAAAGCATGGCCGTCATGGCGGGAGACGTTGCGTAGATGTCGGATTCAATGTGCATGATCGCACCTTGGGGAAGAGGGGCGGTGATGGTGTGCTGGAGGAGCCGTCCGTCGGGCCGTCTGTTGTTGCCGCCCGCAACAAAGAGATCTAGACACTCGGAGTCGTCTTCGCTCCAGGCGTCAAGTATTGCAAGGGCCGCAAAGTCTATGGCGTCCTTGTTGGGAACGCAACCTTCGAGGGCTTGTGTCTGTTGCTCGTCATCGATGGCGTCCCAGGGAAGGGCGGAGTACGCCCGTCGAGCGCGGCGAATTGCGCGGAGGGCGGAGAGATGTGAAATCACGGTCGTCATAGCTATAAGGTACTAATCCGTTGGCGAAACGATATTGCCGTATCGTTCTTTTCGCTCAAAGGGGAGTCGCGCGCCGCGGGCGGTAGCGTGATCATGTGGAATTCCTTGAAAAAGTGGAGAATGGAGTGATGTGCTGGCCTTGGAGGCATCTACTGAGGTGGGTGTTGGGCAGTTAGTTCAGATTTGTATAAGGCGACCGGGGTGTATTGCCGTTGTTGAAGGAATCGGTGGGCAAAATGGGGCCAATGGCATGGTGAAGAGATCCATAGGCGGAGGGATCGAGCGGAATTATGCCGGCAAGAGGGCTTTCGACGTATTAAATGACCCAAACGAATGCCTAAATAAATACAAATCTGAACTAACTGTCCATAGCAGGTTGTCGAGGGGTAGAAAAAGGGTCGGAAGCGAGCTTCCGACCCTTTAAAAACACCAAAGATGATGAGATGCACGCCGGATTACAGCGCGAAGTCGCCGCCGACGAGCGTGGAGACGGGCTCCTCGTGGTAAACGGCGGAGATGGCCTGGGCGAACTCCTCGGCGACCGAGATGGTCTTGATCTTGCCGCCGACCTCGACGGGAATGGCGTCGGTGACGACACACTCGACGATCGGGGCGTCGTTCAGGCGCTCGATGGCCGGACCGGAGAAGATGCCGTGGGTGGCGCAGACGTAGATGTCGCCAGCGCCCATAGCCTTGAGCTCCTTGACGTTGGCGCACAGGGTGCCCGCGGTGTCGATCATGTCGTCATTGATGACGCAGGTCTTGCCCTTGATGTCACCGATGATGCCCATGACCTCGGCGGCGTTGTGGCGCGGACGGCCCTTGTGGGCGATGGCCAGGTCGCAGCCGAGCATGTCGGACAGCTTCTTGGCGGCCTTGGCACGACCCACGTCGGGGGAGACGACAACCAGGTTATCGGTGTCGAAGTGCATGTCGTTGTAGTACTGGCCAAACAGCGGCAGTGCGGACAGGTGGTTGACCGGGATATCAAAGAAGCCCTGGATCTGGCCCTGGTGCAGGTCGAGGGTGATGATGCGGTCGACGCCGGCGCGCTCGAGCAGGTTGGCGACGAGGCGGGCGGTGATGGGCTCGCGCGGGCCGGCCTTGCGGTCCTGGCGGGCATAGCCGTAGTGGGTGATGACGGCGGTGATGGAGCGGGCGGATGCGCGCTTGGCAGCGTCGGTGGCGATGAGCAGCTCCATGAGCATGTCGTTGACGTTGCCGCCGGCCACGGACTGAATCAGGAAGACGTCGGCGCCGCGGACGGTCTCGTCGTAGCGGGCGTAAATCTCACCGTTGGCGAACTGCTTTAGCGTAAGGCCCGAAAGCTCGACCCCAAGGTACTCAGCGATCTTCTGAGCGAGGGGACGGTTGGAGGAACCGGAATACACGCGGATGGACTTGCGCATATTCTCCGACTTCTCGGGATCATTAATCGGCATTACCCTTCTCCTTTATACATCGAATGCCATATAGATGCCTTTTTGCATTGTAACCGTGCGGCGGGGTTAATCGGGTCTTGATAACGTCTTTACCGTCAACGGACACGAACCGACCACTCATCCGGCCGCGCAGGTCACGATAGAAAAAGGAGCCGTCCCCAGGGAACGGCTCCTTTTGTGCTTGGCGAAACGTTATGCCTCGTCGTCCTCGTGCAGACGGCGGCGATAATCGGCGGCCCAGCCCTCAATATTTACCTGACGGGCGCGGCCCAGACCGAGTGCGTCGGCCGGGACCGGCTCGGTGATGACGGAGCCGGCGGCCACGAGTGCGCCGTCGCCAATCTGGGCGGGCGCGACCATCATGGTGTCGGAACCGATGAAGGCATCCTTGCCGATGACGGTCTTGTGCTTGTGGACGCCGTCGTAGTTGCAGGTGATGGAGCCCGCGCCGACATTGACGCCGGAGCCCATGGTCGTGTCGCCGATGTAGGACAGGTGCGGCACCTTGGAGCCCTCGCCGATCGTGGACTTCTTGATCTCCACGTGCGTGCCGGCCTTGGAGCCGTCGAGCATGTGAGTGCCTGGGCGCAGGTAGGCACGCGGGCCGCAGTCGACGCCGTTCTCGATGACGGCCTCGATGGCGATGGTCTCATCGATGGTGCAGCCGCTGCCGACGGTGGTGTCGGTGAGGCGACTGTTGGGGCCGAGCTGGCACTCTTCGCCCACGGTGACGTGACCGATCAGATGCGTCTGCGGCCACACGATGGTGTCTCGGCCGATGGTGGCATCGGGGCCGATCCAGGCCTGCGTGGGATCGATGAACGTGACGCCCTCGGCCATCCAGTGCTCGTTGATGCGGTCGCGCGCGATAGCGGTGAGCTGCGCGAGCTGAATGCGGCTGTTGACGCCCAGGCCGTCGCGGTAGTCATCGCAGTGGAAGATGGAGACCGCCTGGCCGTGACCCTTGAGGATTTCGAGCATGTCGGGCAGGTAGTACTCGGACTGCGCGTTGTCGTTGCCGATCTCGTTAATGTGGGCGGCGAGCTGCGCGCCGTCAAAGGCGTAGCAGCCGGCGTTGCACTCCAGCAGCGTGGCGGCCTGCTCGGGCGTGCAGTCCTTCTGCTCGATGATGCGCTCGATCTGGCCGTCGGCGCCCAGCTTGATGCGGCCGTAGCCGAAGGGGTCGGGCGGGGTCATGGTCATGACGGTGCAGGCGAGCTCGCCGGTGGCGACGGTTTGCGCGAACTTGGCGACGGTGTCGGCGGTGATGAGCGGCAGGTCGCCGTTGAGCACGACGACGGGGCCTTGCGTGATGCCGCAGGCCTCGAGCGCGACCTTCACGGCGTGACCGGTGCCCAGGCGCTCGGTCTGCTCGACGCACTCGACCTTGGTGGCGCTGCTGGCGTAGGCGCCGTCGATGAGGGCGCGCATCTCGTCGGCGTGGCTGCCGATGACGACCACGACGCGGCTGCAGCCGGCCTTGATGGTGGCGTCGACGATCCACTGGACCATGGGCTTGCCCAGGATCTTGTGCGAAACCTTGCAGTGGTTCGACTTCATGCGGGTGCCCTCGCCGGCAGCGAGGATAATTGCGGTTGCGTCCATGTGATCTCCTGTTACGTTATAGAGACGTGTGTTTGGAAACGATACACGGCGCAATATGATACCGCAGGCATATGTTGAGCGCGTAGCGATTGGTTTGCGGCGGTTGAGGCTTGCGCCGCCGGCGTGGCGTTTGCACTGCTTGCGTGCGGCGTTGGCGGTGCTGCGGAGCTGTCGTTTGAGCGAGGGGACGGGGGTGCCCGTGGACAACATACAAGAGGAGTTTGGCGGCGAGCCCGTCGCGGCGTTCTCGATGTCGCATCCGGCTGTGCCGGCACTCTATATAGTGCTGACGCTGGGGCTCACCATGTTCTCTATGCAGCCGGTGCTGATTGCGCTGTCACTTGCGGGCGGGCTGGCGTATGGATTTGCGACGCGTGGGGCTGCCCGCACGCTGGGCGCGCTTCGCTGGCAGCTGCCGGTGATTTTGATTATCGCGCTGGTCAATCCACTGTTTGGCACCTCGGGCTCGACGGAGCTGTTCCGCATTGGCATGCGCGCGGTGTATCTGGAGAGCATGGTATATGGCCTGTGCATGGGCGGGCTGTTTGTGGCGAGCGTGCTGTGGTTTGAGGCCGCGGCGTCGATGCTCGAATACGACAAGGTGCTCGCGCTGCTGGGTAATGCCGCACCGGTGATCGCGCTCATGATCTCGATGTGCATGAGGCTTATCCCGCAGTTTTTGCGCCGCGGTCGTACGGTGCTGGCGGTGCAGGATGCGATTGACGTGCCGGGGCGCGCGCCGGCCGATCCCGTGCGCTCGCGTCTGCGGGCGTCAAGCGTGTTGATGGGCTGGGGCATGGAAGATTCGCTGGATCGCGCGGACGCGATGCGCTCACGCGGGTGGGGTGCCGCGACGCGTCGTACGACGTATGCGCGGTATCGACTGGGACTCAGCGACGTTGCCGCGCTGGTTGGGCTTGCGCTGTTTGGCGTGGCCACGGCGGCAGTGGCGTGGACCGCGACGACGCAGTATTCGTTTTATCCGCAGCTCTCGGTGCCGGCGCCGTGGCTGGGCTATGTCGTGTACGCTGCCTGGATGGTGCTGCCTTGCGCGTTGCACGCGATTGATGAGAAGAGGTTTGGCTGATGGCTCGGTTGGATAGGGGCCCGGTGTCGGGCGCGGCGTGCGGCCCGGGTATGCCGGCGATTGAGGTGCGGAGCCTGAGCTTTGCCTACCCCGATGCTGATGCTGCGGTGCTCGAGGGGCTCGACTGGTCTGTTCCCCAAGGTGCATTTGCGTTGCTTGTTGGCGGTACCGGATCGGGTAAGTCGACGCTGCTGTCGCTGCTCAAGCCCGAGATCGCGCCGGCGGGCGAGCGCACTGGCGAACTGCGCGTGCTGGGCGAGAACGTTGCCGACATGGACGCGCGGGCATCGGCGGAGCGCGTGGGCTATGTGTTCCAGGATCCCGAGAACCAGATTGTGTGCGAGACCGTGTGGCACGAGATGGCGTTTGGCCTAGAGAATCTGGGCGTGTCGCGCGACGAGATGCGCCGCCGTGTTGCCGAGACCAGCTATTTCTTTGGTCTGGAGGACTGGCTTCATCGCGATACCGACACGCTTTCGGGTGGCCGCAAGCAGCTGCTATCGCTTGCCGCCGTTCTGGCGCTGCGTCCGCGTGTGCTGCTACTCGACGAGCCCACGTCTCAGCTCGATCCCGTTGCCGAGAAGAATTTTCTGCACGCGCTGTTTCGCGTGAACCGTGAGCTGGGCTGCACGGTTGTTGTGGCTACGCATCAACCGCGGCCGATGCTCGAGTATGCGACGCGTGCGTACCGGATTGAGGGCGGTCGCGTGCGCGAGGTGGCGGATATGGCTTCTTTGGGACGCCGAGAATCGCTGTTTTCCGATGACATGTTGGGGTGGGGTGCCATCCGATATGCAAAAAACGGAGTATTCAGCAGGTGTGAGGACAATTTGGGCTCTCTGGAGCCGCCCGGGGACGTATCGAGCGCGAAAAAAAGTTCAGAATTGGACAAATCGTCCGAATTTGTGGCGCAAACGTCGCTCGAGAACGGCTCGGAAGCCTTCTCGCGCACGGATGGAAGCAGAATACTCCAAAAAATGCACGCTGGGTCGGCTACCACCCTGGCAGGGAGCTGGTTTCGCTACGATCGCGCGGGCGGTTGGGTGCTGCGCGGGCTCGATGCGTCGTTTTCGGCTGGCGCGGTGCATGCGGTTGTGGGCGGCAACGGATGCGGTAAGTCGACGATGCTCTCGGTGCTGGCGAAGACCGCCAAGCTGCAGCGCGGCCGCATGGTGCGCGGAGCGGCCTCGGCGGCGCTGCTGCCTCAGAATCCCAAAGCATTGCTGGTTGCCGAGACGGTGCGCGACGAGCTGATGGAATGGGCCTCGACCTGCGGATATGACGAGAACTTGGCGCGGGAGCGTGCGGCGCAACTGGGATTGGACGGCCTGGAGACGCGCCACCCTTACGACCTCTCGGGCGGACAGCGCCAGCTGCTTGCGCTGGCAAAGCTGCTGCTGATCGGCCCCGAGCTGCTGCTGCTTGACGAGCCCACGAAGGGCCTTGACCTGGAGAGCCGCCGCATCATCGCCCGCGCCCTGCGTGACCATGCGAAGGCTGGCGGCACCGTCATCATGGCTACGCACGATTTGGACTTTGCCGAGCAGGTAGCCGACGACGTCGCCATGATGTTTGACGGCGAGATTGCCTGCATGGAGCCCCCGGCCGACTTCTTTGCCGACAACGTGTTCTATAGGGCGTGATGGGATGACGGACTGTCGTTTCTCGCGTTTACTCACAAAACTGGAGATCCCGCTGTTGTTGGCGGTGCCGGCGGTGATGGCAGCGGCGTTGCTGGCGGGCGTTGAGCAGGCGGCGCTTGCCATGCTTGTCGTGGTGGCGCTGGTGCTTGCACTGTTCTTTGCGGGTTACGAGGCATCTCGTCCGGGTTTGCGCCAGATTATGCCCACGCTGGTGCTGGCGGCGCTGGCGGCGGCGGGGCGCATCCTGTTTGGGCCCATTCCCGACTTTAAACCGGTGAGCGCCATCGCCATTATCGCGGGGGCGACGCTTGGCCGCCGCAATGGTTTTATGGTTGGCGCGCTGGCGGCGCTGACCAGCAATTTCTTTTTTGGGCAGGGCATGTGGACGCCATGGCAGATGTATGCCTGGGGCCTGGTTGGCTATGTTGGCGGTGCGCTGGCGCATGCCGGTGCGTTCGACCGTGCGGATGGAACCGTGCGCATGCCGGCGCTGATGGCGTACGGCTTTGCTTCGGGTCTGCTGTACGGCGTGGTGATCAACGCGTACGACATTATCGGTTTTGTACAACCGCTCACGTGGGCGGGCGTCGTGGCGCGTCTTGCCACGGCAGTGCCGTTCGATATCACACACGGCCTCGCGACCTGCGTGTTCTTGGCCGCCCTCTACAAGCCTTGGTGTCGCCGCATCAAGCGTGTTGTCATGAAATACGGGCTGTAGGGCATTTACTGTAAGGCATTTCGCGTTCCCTCACGAACTTGCGGTGGAATGGTTCTCGTTTTTGGCTATTTGCTACCCAAACAGGAACTATTCCACCGCAACTTATAGGGGGAGAGGGGTCACATGATCTGTTTTTCTCTGTCCCCCAGGAATTACTTGGGGCTAGAGCTCTAGCGTGAGGGTGACAGGGCAGTGGTCGCTGCCGAAGATATCGCCACGGATACCGGTGTCGCGTACGTTGTCGGCGATTGCGTCGCTTACCAGGAAGTAGTCGATGCGCCAGCCGGCGTTGTTCTTGCGAGCATTAAAGCGGTAGCTCCACCAGCTGTAGACGCCTTCGACGTCGGGGTTTGCCGCACGCCAGGTATCGGTGAAGCCGGCGTCGAGCAGCTCGGTAAACTTGCCGCGCTCTTCGTCCGAAAAGCCGGCGTTGCCGCGGTTGGACTTGGGGTTCTTAAGGTCGACCTCCTCGTGTGCCACGTTAAAGTCGCCGCAAGTTACGACGGGCTTGCCGGTCTCGCGCTCAAGCGCGCTCAAAAAGCCGCGGTAGGCATCGTCCCAGGCCATACGCACATCGATGCGCGCGAGTTCGTTTTGCGCGTTGGGCGTGTAGACATCCACAAACCAAAACTTGTCGAACTCGAGCGCGCAGACGCGGCCCTCGGTCGCGGCCTGCGCCACGAGCTCGGCCGCCTCGCCCTCGCTGGCGTAGGGTAGCAGTGCGTCGGCGTGCAGCACGCGCAGCGGTTCCTGTCGGCTAAAGACCGCAGTGCCAGAATAGCCTTTGCGCTCGGCGTAGCTCCAGGTTTGGTGATAGCCGGGCAGGTCGATATCGACCTGGCCCTCCTGCAGCTTGGTCTCCTGCAGCGCCAGGATATCGACGTCGAGTTCTTGCGCGATCTGGATAAAGCTCGGGTCCTTTTTGAGCACGGCGCGCAGGCCGTTGACGTTCCACGAGGCAAAGGTGTAAGTCTGAGGCATAGTGTCCTTTCGACGGGGTTGGCAGGCTTAAGATTAGCGCAACAGGGGCGGGGTGGGCTCCGCGCATGTTGACCCAAAGGCCGCATGCTGGGGCATCGCCCGACACTGCCCGACCAACGAGGACGGAGAACTCATATGACGCAGGCAATATCGGACCCCAGGCAGGCCTCCGCCACGCTGGCGGATTTGTTTGACACCCATAAGCGCGTGGTCTTCTTTGGCGGCGCGGGTGTTTCCACGGCAAGTGGCATTCCCGATTTCCGCAGCGTGGACGGCCTGTATCACCAGCAGTTTGCCTATCCGCCCGAGACCATGCTGTCGCATAGCTTTTACGAGGCGCATCCGGCCGAGTTCTTCGACTTTTACCGCACCAAGATGATCGCGCTTAACGCTAAGCCCAACCGCTGCCACACCAAGCTGGCCGAGCTGGAGCGCGCCGGTAAGCTTGATGCCGTGGTGACGCAAAATATCGACGGCCTGCATCAGATGGCCGGCTCACAGCGCGTGTTCGAGCTGCACGGATCGGTCCATCGCAACATTTGCCAGTCGTGCGGCGCGGTCTATAGCGCCGAGTGGATTTGCTCGCGCGAGCACGAGGATGCCGCGGGCGTGCCTGCGTGCCCCGCGTGCGGCGGCCGCATCAAGCCCGATGTAGTGCTCTACGAAGAGTCGCTCGACGAGCATGTGTTGACCGGTGCCGTTGCCGCCATCGCCGCGGCCGATGCCCTCATTGTGGGCGGGACCTCGCTCGTGGTGTATCCGGCGGCGGGCCTTACGCGTTACTTTACCGGCGATACGCTGGCCATTTGCAATCTTGCTCCCACCGATCAGGATGCAAATGCCGACCTGCTGATTTCTTGCGACATCGCGGCCGCGTTTGCGTTCTAGCCCGCGCGCGCGGATACAATAGAAAGACTGAGTGCAAAGCGACCCCGCCGCCAGCTCCCCAAGCTCGGCGGCGTGGGCATTTTAGGAGGATGTTCATGGCGAACGACAGCAAGACATGGCGGTGCGGAAAGTACGAGCTCAGCTTTGACCGTCCGCGCATCATGGGCGTCCTCAACGTGACGCCCGATTCGTTTAGCGACGGCGGGGAGCACTTCGACCCCGATGCTGCCATCGAGTACGGCCTGGCGATGCTCGATGCCGGCGCCGACATCATCGACGTGGGCGGTGAGTCCACGCGCCCTGGTTTTACCCCGGTCAACCCCGACGAGGAAGCTCGCCGCGTGCTGCCCGTGGTGCGCGCGCTGGCCAAGGAGGGCGCCATCGTCTCAATCGACACGCGTCATGTGGCGGTTGCCAAGGCGGCCGTGCGCTGCGGCGCCTCGATCGTCAACGACGTGACCGGCTTCACCGACCCCAAGATGGTCGAGTTTGTTAAGACGAGCACCTGCGGCGTCATCGTGATGCATGCCGGCGAGGTCGCCGCGCCCGCACGCACGCACGCAACGGTGCAGCTCGATACCTCGGCAGCGGCGTTTGTTGCCGAGAAG
>UQPL01000067.1:0-9677 GCA_900542895.1 uncultured Collinsella sp.
TTTCCAAGGCGGCCACGGGCCTACGAAATGATCCGTTTTCCTCCGTCCCCAACAGATCACGTGATTCGAAGGGGACGGAGGAATACGGATCACAAACAGCGGCGGCGCGTCTGGCCGAACGAGTCCCCATACCCTCGTTCGGTCAGGCGCGCCGCCGCGTTGCTGCTTTGTGCCGTATAATGTCCACTACCTATGACGCGATACAAAAGAAAGGTGTTTGCCCATGCAGGCACAGAAGGCGGAGGGAACCCGCGACCTTATCGGCGCCGAGATGCGCGCCTGGCAAAAGATGCAGCAGATTGCGGCCGGCGTGTTCGAGCCGTTTGGTTTTAAACCCATCGAGACGCCCGCGATCGAGCAGGTTGACGTGTTTGTCCACGGTATCGGCCAGTCGACCGACGTCGTGCGCAAGGAAATGTTCCGCGTGTTCAGCGGTGCCAACCTGGAGCGCGTCTTTACCGAGGGCACCGACACCAAACTCAAGCCCAAGCAGCGCCTGGCACTTCGCCCCGAGGGCACGGCCGGCGTGGTGCGCGCCGTCGTCGAGAACAATCTGGTGCCCCAGGGCTCCACGCCGTTTAAGGCTTACTACGCCGAGGCCATGTTCCGCGGCGAGCGTCCCCAGAAGGGCCGCCTGCGCCAGTTCCACCAGGTGGGCATCGAGTGGCTCGGCGCTCCCGATCCGGCGGCAGACGCCGAGTGCATCATCATGCTCATGGAGTTCTACAAGCGCCTGGGCTTCGATCTTTCCAAGCTTCGTCTGCTCATCAACTCGATGGGTGACGCCCAGTGCCGTCCGGCTTATCGCGAGCAGGTTAAGCAGTTCATCCTCGATCACGCCGACGAGATGTGCGATGAGTGCCGCGAGCGCGCCGAGCTCAACCCGCTGCGTGCCTTCGACTGCAAGAACGACCACTGCCGCGAGATCATGGCCGAGGCTCCGCTGATGGGTGACAACCTGTGCGATGAGTGCCGCGAGCACTACGAGCAGGTCAAGCGCTATCTGGATGCCGCCGGTATCGAGTATGTCGAGGATCCCACCTTGGTGCGCGGCCTGGACTACTACACCCGTACTGTCTTTGAGGTCGAGGCCCCTGGCGCCGGCGTCGGCTCCATCGGCGGCGGCGGCCGCTACGATGGCCTGGTCGAGCTCGAGGGTGGCAAGCCCACGGCGGGCGTCGGCTTTGCTGTCGGTTTTGAGCGCGCCCTGCTGGCCCTGCAGGCCTTTGGCAGCGATTTGGGTGCCGATGAGGCCCCGTGCGTCTATGTCGCCAACGCCGGCAAGGAACTGCGCCAGAACGTCTTTGCCATTACGCAGGAGCTTCGCGCCGCAGGTATCGTGACCGAGGCCGACTATCAGGGTCGTTCGCTCAAGGCCCAGTTTAAGCAAGCCGATAAGGTAGGCGCCAAGCTCATCTTGGTCCTGGGTGGCGACGAGCTTGCCGCCGGCAAGGTCAAAGTGCGCGACATGCAGAGCCATGACGAGGTGCTCGCCGATCTGGACAACGTCGTCGAGGCGGTTCGCGAGCGCCTGTAGCGCATCTTTTTGAGCTTCGGGCCTGCTAACGTGCCCTGCTCATGGAGAGCGATTGTTACGGGGGTGTTTCGCTTTTATGCGGAATGCCCCCGTTTACGTATGCCGCCCACCGAGAAATACGACCATTTAGGGCAAAAACCTTTGCAATGCAGAAAATACTTTTGTGTGGTAAAGCGCAATCAGTGTCGAAAGTATTTCTCAAGCGCCTATAATGAATACCGCATGTTACGTGCATAGAAGGAGGAATGGGAGGAAACGTGGCTGAGAACCTAAGCAACCAGTCTGTACCCGAAGCCGCGGCGCGCGTCGCTGCCGTGGTCAACCGCCTCGTTAACCGAATCGGCTCGAATGCCGAGTCCAGGGAGCGTCTCGCCGAGATCGAGATCCCCGAGGAGCTGCGCGACAATCTGGCGCTGTTCTTGCGCCTGGAGCGCCGTGTGCTTAGCGAGTATGATCCCGAGATCGCGGACCTGTTCGACAAGATTTTGACAGCCGAGATTGTGGTCAATGCCGGCAACCCCGGTACCTGCGCTGCCGACGAAGCCGTCGACGAGCAGGGCGTGCCCACCGCCGACGAGCCCACTGCCGTGGCATTTCGTGAGGTCGTCGATTTGATCGACAGCCTGCCGCTCGATAAGCAGCAGGTCATCGTTCGCGCCTTTACGAGCTTTTTCCATCTGGCAAACCTGTCGGAGGAGAACTACCGTGTGGCGCAGCTGCGCGAGCGCGAGGCCGGCGCATCGACCGATACCGAGGTCGATCCCGCCAACGAACTCACCGTCGCCTATCACCAGTTGGTAAACGAGATGGGCGTCGAGGGTGCCAATGAGCTGCTCGGCAAGCTCGAGTTCCACCCTGTCTTTACCGCACATCCCACCGAGGCCCGTCGTAAGGCCGTCGAGGGCAAGATCCGCCGTATCTCCAACCTGCTGGAGGAGCGTCCGCGTCTGGGCGGCTCCGACCTGGTGGAGAACGAGCGCCATATGCTGCAGGAGATCGACGCCCTGGTGCGTACGAGTCCCATCGCGCTCAAGAAGCCCACGCCGGTCGAGGAAGCCGATACCATCATCGACATCTTCGATAACACGCTGTTCGACGTTATCCCCGTTATCTATCGTCGTTTTGACGATTGGGTGCTGGGCGACAAGGCCGGTACTGTGCCGCCGCTGTGCCCGGCGTTCTTCCATCCCGGCAGCTGGATCGGTTCCGACCGCGACGGTAACCCCAACGTCACCGCCAAGGTGAGCCGTGAGGTCGCCGCCAAGTACTTTACGCACATGGTGCTCAAGCTCGAGGACAAGTGCCGCCACATCGGCCGCAACCTCACGCTCGAGGCTACCTACAGCAAGCCGTCGGCCGAGCTCATTAACCTGTGGAACCATCAGGTCGAGATGAGCCCTCGTTACACGGCCCGCGCCGAGCTGATCTCCGAGCACGAGCCGCATCGCGCCGTCATGCTCGTCATGGCCGACCGCCTGAACGCCACCGTCCGTCGTATCACCGACACCATGTACCACAGCGCCGACGAGTTCCTGGATGACCTGCGCGTCGTCCAGCGTTCGCTGGCCGCCTGCGGTGCCGTCCGTGCTGCCTACGGCCCGGTCCAAACCATCATCTGGCAGGTCGAGTCCTTCGGCTTCCATATGGTCGAGATGGAGTTCCGTCAGCACTCCGTGGTGCATGCCCGCGCCCTTAAGGATATCCACGAGAACGGTATCCATGGCGACCTGCAGCCCATGACGCGCGAGGTCATCGATACCTTCCGCGCTATCGGCTCCATCCAAAAGCGCTACGGCAAGAAGATGGCGCACCGCTACATCATCTCGTTTACCAAGAGCGCTCAGCATGTGGCCGACGTCTTTGAGCTGGCGCACCTGTCTTTTGCACACGAGGAGGATGTCCCCGAGCTCGACGTGATCCCGTTGTTCGAGCAGCTCGAGGACCTCGAGGGCTGCGTCGACGTGCTCGATCAGATGCTTACGCTGCCCGTGGTGCAAAAGCGCCTTGCCCAGACCAACCGCCGCATGGAGGTCATGCTGGGCTATTCCGACTCTTCCAAGGATGCCGGTCCTACCACGGCCATGCTCGCGCTGCACTCCGCGCAGGAGCGCATCGCCAAGTGGGCAGAGAAGAACGATATCGACCTGGTGCTCATGCACGGTCGCGGCGGTGCCGTGGGCCGTGGCGGCGGCCCGGCCAACAAGGCCGTGCTGGCGCAGCCCAAGGGTTCGGTCAACTGCTTCTTTAAGCTTACCGAGCAGGGCGAAGTCATCTTTGCCCGTTACGGCAACCGCACGCTGGCTCAGCGCCATGTTGAGTCCGTTGCCGCCGCAACGCTTTTGCAGTCGGCCCCGAGTGTCGAGAAGACCAACACCGAGACCACGCAGAAGTTCTGGGATATGGCCGAGAAGCTCAACACTGCAAGCCACGAACGCTATCTGGACCTGCTGAACACCGAGGACTTTACACCGTGGTTCTCGACCGTGACGCCGCTGACCGAGGTCGGTCTGCTGCCGATCGGCTCGCGTCCCGCCAAGCGCGGCTTGGGTGCCAAGTCGCTCGACGACCTGCGTACCATTCCGTGGATCTTCAGCTGGAGCCAGGCGCGCATTAACCTGGCCGCTTGGTACGGTCTGGGCACCGCCTGCGAGCAGCTTGGCGATCTTGACCAGCTCAAGGCTGCCTACCAGGAGTGGCCGTTCTTCCGCACCTTTATCGACAACATCGAGATGTCGATTGCTAAGACCGATCAGCGCATCGCCAAGATGTATCTGCATCTGGGCGACCGCGATGATCTGTCCAAGAAGGTCTTTACCGAGATGCAGCTCACCCGTAAGTGGGTCCTTGCCATCGTCGGTGATGAGTGGCCGCTGCAGCGTCGTCGCGTGCTCGGCTGCGCCGTTCGCGTGCGTAACCCCTACGTCGACGCTCTGTCCATCGCCCAGGTCCGCGCCCTTCGCGAGGTGCGCATGAATCAGGACGAGATGGCCGAGGAGAAGAAGGCCGAGTACATGAGCCTGATTCTTTCGACTGTGACCGGCGTCTCGGCAGGATTGCAGAACACGGGGTAATCGATAGCCCTGTAGTCGTCCGGGCCCGCCATTAGTTTACTTTTAGGCACGTCCTCGGACATGCAAGAAGCCCTCGCTGCGCACTTCGTGCGGCGAGGGCTTCTTGCGTCCTGCGGAGTGTGCCTAAAAGTAAACTAATGGCGGGCCCTGCGATGTCCGGTCTTCGGCGGATTACTGGCTGGGGGAATATTGGTGCGCTTCGCGCGTTTGGAAAGGGCTTCGTGCTGCGGAATGCATTCAGAGGGAAACCCATCGGGCCCCTTCGTCCTCGGTCTTCAGGGATTAAAGCTGAAGGGAATAAGGCACGCTTCGCGCATAGCGTGGAGTGCGGCGAGGGCTTCTTGCGTCCTGTGGAGTGTGCCTAAAAGTAGACTAATGGCGGGCCCTGCGATGTCCGGTCTTCGGCGGATCAGCCGCTGGGTGAGGGTGGTGCTTGGGGCGACGTGCAAAAAACGGAGTTTTCAGCAGCCAAAGATTGGTGCATAAGGCTATGGGTGACGTTCGCGGCTCCTGTTGATGCTTTTGCATGACGATTGGGCTTTGTCGATGTTCATATATGGCTGGTTTCTCGCCGCATGCCATCCAGATGGGACGAGCCATGAGGACTATCTACCTTTTGAAATACTTTTGGCACCAAAATCTTATCCCGCGATGCTGAATACTCGCAAAAATGCACGCTCCGGAGGGCACTACCCTGTTACGGCTAGAAATCCATGCGCCATTTTATGCAATTAATTAACGCATTTATGCAAAATGGCTTACGTGCGTACGTCTCGGGCTAGATGTTTGCCTCGGCGCTGCGTAAATCATCCTGTCTATAGTGTCTTTGACAGGCGGTCGCGGTCCCGTTTGGGGTCGCGGCCGTTTTGTTGTGGGTCAAATATGAACGTTGTGTTAATGAGTCGGTGGACGGTGGTGTTTTTCGGTGAGCGGCGTATCCTTCCAACGGTTTATCTAGTGTGTCAGTTGAAAAGGAAGAGGGCGCTCGTCATTGTTTGAATGTGAACTGCCGTTTGACCACAAGACGTTGCATCTGGAGCTCGAGGATAAGAACTTCGCGGGTGTGATGGAAGGTCATCAAAACGAGTTTAAGACCACGAAATCGCAGGAAGAGCTGGTAGAGGAGTCGCTTGCCAACCCTTATGGCTCGCCGTCGCTCGAGGAGCTTTGTGCTGGCAAGAAGGATATCGTCATCATTAGCTCCGACCATACGCGTCCCGTTCCCTCGCGTGTGACGATGCCTATTCTGCTGCATCACATCCATTCCGCTGTGCCCGAGGCTCGCGTGCGCATTTTGGTTGCTACGGGTATGCATCGTCCGTCGACGCATGAGGAACTCGTCAACAAGTACGGCGAGGAGATCGTTGCCAACGAGGAAATCGTTATGCACGTCGCGACTGACGACAGCATGATGAAAAAGATCGGCACCCTGCCTTCTGGTGGCGAGTGCATCATCAACAAGATTGCCGCCGATTGCGATCTGCTGCTTGCCGAGGGCTTTATTGAGCCGCACTTCTTTGCCGGTTTCTCTGGTAGCCGCAAGTCCGTCCTGCCTGGCATCGCCAGCTACAAGACCATCATGTACAACCACAACGGTCAGTTTGTGAATGATTCCCACTCGCGTGCCGGCAACCTGTGCCACAACCACGTGAGCGAGGACATGTTTGCTGCCGCCGAGATGGCTCACCTTGCCTTTGTGCTTAACGTGGTGCTCAACGGCAAGCACGAGGTCATCGGCTCCTTTGCCGGCGATATCCACAAGGCGCACGAGGCTGGCTGCGAGTTCGTGAAGAGCCTTGCCGGCGTTGAGCCCGTCGAGTGCGAGATTGCCATTACCACCAACGGCGGCTACCCGCTCGACCAGAACATCTATCAGGCCGTGAAGGGCATGTGCTCTGCCGAGGCTACGCTTCCCGAGGGCGGCGTGATCATCGACGTCGCCGGTTGTGCCGACGGCCACGGTGGCGAGGGCTTCTATCACAACATCGCCGACAACGATCCGGCGGAGTTTGAGCGCGCCTGCATCGACCGTCCTAAGGACGAGACCCTGCCCGACCAGTGGACGAGCCAGATCTTTGCCCGCATCCTGGCGCATCACCCTGTGATCATGGTCACCGACCTGTGCGATCACCAGATGATCAAGGATATGCACATGACGCCGGTCAACACTCTCGATGAGGCGCTCAAGCTCGCCTTTGAGATGAAGGGTGTCGATGCCAAGGTGGCCGTCATTCCCGATGGCCTGGGCGTTGTCGTCGCGCAGCACTAGTACGCGGCCTAAACGAATCGTTTATAACCGACAAGAAAGATAAGGTTTTATGCTTACCAAACTCCTCTGCGAATTCGGCGCAACGGCCCTCATGATCATCTTTGGCGTGGGCGTGCACTGCGATACCGTGCTCAAGGGCACCAAGTATCAGGGCTCCGGCCACATGTTTGCCATCACCACCTGGTCTTTTGGCATCTCGGTCTGCCTGTTTGTCTTTGGCGGCGCCGTGTGCATGAACCCGGCTATGGTGCTTGCCCAGTGCATCGTCGGTCTGGTGCCGTGGAGCAGCTGCATCCCCTTCATGATTGCCGATATGCTCGGCGGCTTTGTGGGCGCCGTAATCGCTTGGCTTATGTATGCCGATGAGTTCAAGGCTTCCGAGGGCGTCGTCGACCCCATTGCCCAGCGCAACATCTTCTCGACCAACCCCACCACCGAGGGCACGAACTATGCCCGCAACTTCTTCTGCGAGGCCATCTGCACCTTCGTGTTCATCAGCGCCATCCTTGCCGCTGCTAGCCGCGCTGGCGAGAACGTTCTGATGCTCGCCATCTGCGTTGGCCTGATCGTTTGGGCCGTTGGCATGGGCATGGGCGGCATCACCGGCTTCGCCATGAACCAGGCTCGTGACCTTGGTCCTCGCATGGCCTATCAGGTGCTGCCGATCAAGAACAAGGCCGACAACAACTGGAAGTACGGTCTGCTCGTTCCTGGTATCGCACCGTTTATCGGTGCCGCTCTGGCCGCACTGTTTGTGCATGGTTTCTTGGGCATGTTCTAGTCTGAGGCTACATAGTTGTCCGCTGGCCGCATGGGGTAACTTCCCAGCGCGTCCTCGGACATGTAAAAAGGCTCGCTGCGCACTTCGTGCGGCGAGCCTTTTTGCGTCCTGCGGGATGCGCTGGGAAGTTACCCCATGCGGCCAGCTGCGGGGTCTTTGTTGCGTTCGTATAAGCAACCCAACATATATCTGAATTTGGATGGGAGGGGCTTGTTGCTGTTGGGGGGCATTGAAGCGCGAGTGATACTTTGGGATGCGTGGCGCCCTGGGTTGGGGCGATGCTTTGGGGTGAGCTTCTTACTTAGCCGAAGAGGGGTTTTATGGCTGAGAGGTAGTCTTTGGCTACGTCGGCTTTGTCTGCTTGGAAGTTGTGCCAGGCCCACCATTGGACGGTGGCTACGAAGCTTGAGGCTATGTGGTGTAGTAAGAAGCTGCGGTCCATGGTGGCGGCGGGGCCGTTTGGGTCGGTAGGGACGGTTTCGGCTGCTCGTGACATGATGGTCTTGCGTAAGCAGTCGGCGAAGACGCGGGATCCGGCGCCGGCTACGAGGGCTCGAACGCCCTGACGGCGTTCCCAGAGGTTGTTGAGGATATGCTCGACTTGCACGAGTGGGTCGTCGAGCGGCGTACCATCGTCGTCGAGGGCGTGGGTGCAGATGTCGCTCACGAGCTCGGACAGTAGGTCGTCTTTGCTCTTAAAGAGGCCGTAGAATGTCGCGCGGCCTACGTGGGCGCGCGCGATGATGTCGCCGACGGTGATCTTGCCGTAGTCCTCTTCGCGCAGCAGCTCGGAGAACGCCGAAACGATGGCAGCGCGGCTTTTTGCCTTGCGGGCATCCATGGCTATGCGTCCGCGTGAACGAGCAGGCAGCGGAGCGTACCGGAGCAACCCTCGTAGGGGCGCTTGCCAGCGCCGTAGCCGACGGCTTCGATGCGGTAGCGTGAGGGCAGTTGGTCGGACGTACGCAGCGCGGTGACGATGGCGGCGCCCGTGGGCGTCACGAGCTCGCCGGCGACCGGTGCAGGCGTGAGGGCGATATTGCCCGCCTGGCACAGGTTGACGACAGCGGGGACGGGAATGGGCATGAGGCCGTGGGCACAGTGGATGGTGCCGTGGCCCTCGGAGAGCGACTCGACGACAATATCCTCGATGCCCAGGTCATCGAGGCAGATGGCGACAGAGCAGACGTCGACGATGGAATCGACGGCGCCTACCTCGTGGAACATGACGGTCTCGGGCGTTTTGCCGTGGGCCTTGGCCTCGGAGGCGGCGAGCGCGGTAAAGATGGCGTGCGCACGACGCTTGGCGCCATCGCTTAACTGCGAGCCGTCGATGATGGCGGTGACGTCCGCCAAAGAACGGTGGTGATGGTGGTGGGCGTGATGGTGACCCTCGTGGCCATGGCCGTGGGTCTCATGATCATGCTCATGGCAGTGCTCATGCTCGTCATGGTCATGATGGTGGTGCTCGTGCTCGTGCGTGTGCTCGGCAGCTGCTTCGTTGCCGTAGAGCCATGCCATGTCGTGGTCGTGGTTCTCGAGCTCTTCTGCCAGCTGAACGTCGAAATCGCAGGCGTCGATGCCATGCTTGTTTACGCGCGTGACGGCGATCGTAAAGCCGTCGACCGGCAGTGTGGCGAGCTGTTCGCGCAGGTGCTCCTCGCTGGCGCCCAGGTCGAGCAGGGCCGCGACGGTCATATCGCCGCTGATGCCCGAGGTGCCGTCGATGATAAGCGTGTGCTGATGATTGGACATGGAATGCTCCTTAGCGGGCGCGGGGTGTGCCGGCGCTCAGATGATTGATAAGACTTGCCTGGTAAGCGGCGCCAAAGCCGTTGTCGATATTGACGACCGATACGCCGCTGGCACAGGAGTTGAGCATGGCGAGCAGTGCGGCTACGCCACCAAAACTTGCGCCGTAGCCCACGCTGGTGGGAACGGCGATGACCGGACAGCTCACCAGGCCGCCGATAACGCTCGCCAACGCGCCCTCCATGCCGGCGATGGCGATGACCACCT
>UQPL01000068.1:0-9547 GCA_900542895.1 uncultured Collinsella sp.
ACGTCAATGGTATACGGGTGCATCATCGACGTCTTCAATACAGAAAATATCAGTGTGCGGAGTGTTCTGAAAAGTAACTTCAGGGCGGGCCCTACGTTAACTCGGCAGGGGGAGTGCGATTCCTTGATCGCTCACTTAATCTGATGAGAAATTGAGTGAGGCCGGAGCTTTAGCTCCGGCTTCCTTATATAAGGGCTCGGCAAAGCCGAGTCACCAAATTTGCATCAGCCCCCAGAACATGTTAGAGAACGGTGTCTGGAGTACGTGAACGTAGGCCCCGAATCGGTGTTGCCTCCCGGCGCATTCCGCAGGGGGAGCGATATTTTGCAGCACGAAGTGCGTAGCAAAATATCGCTCATGCCCGGGGACGCGCCGGGAGGCAACACCGATACGGGGCCGGACATATAGATCTACCTGCGCATTTACAAATTCGTAAACTTTTTTGAAAAAAGTGCTTGCACAGTTCTCGAATCATAGGTTATTATCTTCCTCGTTGAACGCGCGGGTCCAACAAAACGAACCGTGAATCAACAACATAGCATGTCGGAGTGGCGGAATTGGCAGACGCGCTAGCTTGAGGTGCTAGTGACCGCTTTTTGGTCATGCGGGTTCAAGTCCCGCCTCCGACACCATCGCATTTGAGAAGCCTCTTCGGAGGCTTTTTTGTTACCGATAGACGGTGGGGTCCACGATGGAAACGCTTGAACGCAACGAGTGGGCAGACGTTGCCCAACTAGTCGAGATCACGAGCGATGCTGTCATCATCTGCGAGCTCGACGGAACCATTCTGCATGTGAATAATCGCTTACTTGGTTTGATGTGCGAGGAACGCGCCGACGTCATTGGTGGAGATGTTAAAGACGTCCTGTACTCGTCCGCTTTTGAACGTGCGACGGAACATCGTCTGCCATTTGAAACTGATGGCTCCGAGAACGAACTGATGCTCAAGCTGAGTGACGGCTCCTTTATCCCCGTCTTGGTTCGTGCGGGCTCCGTAACGCCTCCACGCATCTTTGGGCGCCGCGCGCCACGTGTCCTGGTGGCGCTCCATAGCATCGAAGAACAGTATTCGCACGACCGTCAGCTCAAGCGTGCTCTTTCGGAGCTTAGAGTGGCTAACAAGCGCCTCTCTGGCACGCTCTCGGTCATTATGAGTACCGTGGGCTCCGATGAGCTGCCCAGCCTACTTGATACCGTTTTGAACCAGCTTGTAGGAACGCTCGATGCTTCGGGTGCTGCTATCTATTTTTCTGAGAGTGGCGGTTTTAAACTTCGCGGTGTTTCCAAGGAGCTGTACGACAGCTACCTGCCTGAGTTTTTGCCGTATGGCGCTGGCATTCCGACGTATGTTCTTCGTGAGTCGCGTGCCTGTCGCTTGTCGATTCAACAGGACCTTAAGGGTGATAAGGCCGCCTCCGGTATGTTTATGGACCTGGACAATCGTTCTAAGCACCTGTTGCGCATGCAGGATATGCCTCCGTACCGCAGCGAGATCTGTCTTCCCGTTTTTTACGGTACGCAGATCCTTGGCGTGCTGGAAGTTGGTTGGAAACGCCCTCAGGCACCGCTCGCCTATGACGTTAATGTGCTCGAGGTCATTTGCGATTACCTGTCTATCCAGCTGGTCGGTATGGCATCGAGCCTTCGCTCCCGTCGCACGGCCGAGCTTGGCCGCTCGCTCAATGTCTTGCGTGATGAGTTGTTTACCTTTCTAGACGATTCTGCCGCGGCTACCCAGGCGGTATCGTCCGAGATCTGCAATATGCTTAACTGCCATTTTTGCCCTGTTGAGTATGACGCCAGTCTGGATTCCTACGTCATAGATTTTGAAGGCGGCAGTCGCGTTGCCTTGCCGGACGACCCTGAGAAGCTTTTCTTTTCCACGACGGCGCCGGCGGCACGTCTGGGGGCTGGCCCTGATGGCTTTGAGGCATCTGTTTTGGGCGGCACGAGTGCCGAGGACCTTAAACACGTCCGTATAACTCGCGTTGACGAATCGATGCCTATGGGAGGCTGGCTTAGGGCGCATGGTCTGCCTTGTCAAGGTCTCTACGTCGACTCCGGCATCGAGGCGGGGCGCCCGCGCTCTGAGGGTGATGGCAAGCACAGTAACGACGCGATTGTTCCTGCTTCTGTTGCGAAGAGTCCGACGACGCGCGCGCTGCTGCTTCGTGATGGTAGCCAAGAGCCGATTGATGACCTTGAATATGACTACTTGGTGCACTTAGCGCATGACTTTGAACTGATCTACGAGGGCGAATCTCAAAAGCGCGAGGAGCGCCATATTGCTCAGACCCTTCAGATCGGCATGAGAAATTCCCTGGGGGATGTTCCGGGTATCGCAACCGATTCGGTGTACCTGTCGGCCACGAACTCGGCGTTGGTCGGCGGCGATTTCTATACGCTCATCCGTCTTCCCGACGACTGCGCCGTCATGATTCTGGGTGATGTGTCTGGCAAAGGCATTGAGGCCGCATCGATGTCTGCGCTCGTCAAGACGGCCCTGACGGCATATGCCTGGGAGGGCGCTGGACCGGCCCGCATGGCACGCTCCCTTAACAGCATGCTCATGGGCTTCTCGAGGGTCGAGACGTTCGTGACGGCCTTTATCGCCAAGATTGACCTTAAAGCCGGACGCGCAACGTATTGTTCGGCGGGCCATCCTCCGACCATGGTCATCAGGCCAGAGTCGATGCCGCTGGGTGGTGGCGAGGCCCGTGGGGGAGAGGTCGAGCTGCTTGGATGCCAATCGGGCGTAATCGGTGCCTTTGAGAGCATGGTGTACGAGACAGGCGTGTTTACGTTCGCTCCTGGCGACATGCTCTTCATGTATACGGATGGAACGATTGAGGCCCGCGACCGCACCGGAGCGTTCTTTGGCGAGCAGCGTTTGCGCGATCTTCTGCTTTCTGTTTCGGGGGAGGGCGTGTCGGGCATTTGCGGCAAGGTCTTGGGCGAGCTTGACCGATTTACCGAATCGGCGCTGGACGATGACATTGCATTGGTGTCCCTTGAGTTTTTACGGGGTCGTTCATAGACGACGCTGAGCGGGCTGAATCCGCACGGTTGGGGAAACGAATGCATCGAGTGGGCTTTTTTGGGGAACCATGGTCGTATGAATGAGTGGAATGACATAGCGGTTTTGACGCCACCAGGCGATATCGACATCGCCACGGTGCCTGCGCTGCGTCGGCGGTTGGATGCTTTGATTGGCCGCGGCGTGCGTCGTGTTGTCATCAACTGTCAGGCTGTTAGCTTTATCGATTCGACGGGCTTGGCATTCCTGCTTACGCGCGCTCGTGAGCTCATGAGGCGAGAAGGCCTGCTTTCGCTCGTCAATGCATCAGGTGAAGTTGTTCGCTTTTTGGAGATTGCTCGTCTTGTCGATATCCTTCATGTCGCGGGGCCGGCACGGGAGTCTATTCCCGCCATTCCGGTGGGGGAGCTGCCTCGCTGGAGTAAGAGCGTCGAGGTCCGTCAGGGTATCGAGAATCTTCCATACTACCGACATCGCATCGCCGAACTCCTTGAATCGCTTCCGTTGCGCCGTGACGAGCGCTACGATGTCGCATTGGCGTCGGGGGAGGCGCTGGGTAATGCCTATGACCATGCGGGCGGTATCGGGTGCGTCCTGACGGTTCAGGCCTATGGCGATCGCGTTGTGGTTGAGGTGCTTGATCGAGGTGCCGGCTATTCTATCGATGAAACGAGCGAACCGGTCGCATCCGAGGAACGCGGTCGTGGCATCAAGCTTATGCGTATGCTCGTCGATAACGTGGAGGTTGCTCGTCGTACGGACGGCGCCGGCACGCGCGTGCAGATGGTGAAGCTGTTTAGCGGAGCGCTGGAATCGTGTGCCTAGCCAATCGCTTTAGCGCGTTTAGCTACTAAGAACATGCGGCAGACAAGTTTTTTGAAAAAAGTACTTGCGTCTTTTGGACAACTCGCGTAAATTAATAACCCGCAAGCGGACATGGCTCAGTTGGTAGAGCACAACCTTGCCAAGGTTGGGGTCGCGGGTTCGAGCCCCGTTGTCCGCTCCAAGCACAACAGCCCGACTACTACGGTAGCCGGGCTTTTTCGTATCCATCGCCTGGGCTCGAACCCGAGAGGGAGCGAGCGTTAAGCAAACGCGGAGCGTTTGTAGCGAGCTGGCGAGGTCGCCGGCAGGCGGCCGAAGCCGGTGCGGATCCGCGAAGCGGATACGCAGACGCCCCGTTGTCCGCTCCAAACGCAACAGCCCGACTACTACGGTAGCCGGGCTTTTTTTGTACCTATCTCCTAGGCTCGAACCCGAGAGGGAGCGAGCGTTTTGGGTCGTGGCTGTGGCGTTGTTTGCCGCGAATGTCCGCTTTGGGCGTATCATCGTGGGCATCTCGCATAACCTCGTTGCAAGGGAGATACGCCCCATGGCTACAGAAAAGTCTTCTTCGCGCTCATGGATGTCCGATGCCGCGATCTATCAGATCTACCCGCGCTCGTTTAAGGATTCGACTGGTTCGGGTCTGGGCGATATCGCGGGCATTACCCAGCAGATGGACTATCTTGAGCGACTGGGTATCGAGGCCATCTGGCTGAGCCCGTTTTACCCATCGCCTCTTGTCGATGGTGGCTATGATGTGGCGGACTACTGCGATGTCGACCCACGTCTCGGCTCGCTTGACGACTTCGATGACATGATCGCTGCGGCTCACGCGCGCGGCATCAAGGTCATCGTCGACATCGTGCCCAACCATTCATCCAACCAGCACCCCTGGTTCAAAGCCGCTCTTGCCGCCGGCCCCGGATCGCCCGAACGCGCCCGTTATATCTTCCGCGATGGTCGCGGCGAGCATGGCGAGCTGCCTCCCACCAATTGGAATGCCAACTTTGGCGGCCCCGCATGGACGCGTGTTGCGGACGGTCAGTGGTATCTGCACATGTTTACGCCCGAGCAGCCGGACTTTGACTGGTCATGCCCTGAGGTTCACGCGCTCTTTTGCGACGTCCTGGCGTTTTGGAGCGATCGAGGCGTCGACGGCTTTCGCATTGATGTGGCGCAGGGTCTCGCCAAGGATCTCGACCGCGATGACCTCGACCGGTGGCATCTCGCCGAGGGCGATGACATGGTTGACGACGGCACCCATCCGCTGTGGGACCGCAATGAGGTCCACGAGATCTATCGCGAGTGGCGCCGCGTGTTCGACCGATATAATCCGCCGCGCAGTGCCGTTGCCGAGGCGTGGGTGCTGCCCGAGCGCCAGTATCTCTACGCGCGTCCCAGCGAGCTTGGCCAGACATTCAACTTTGAGTTTGCCAAGGCCACTTGGACCTATGATGACATGCACACTGCAATCGAGAAGGGCTTGAAGGCAGCCGTCGAATCCGATTCCGCCTCGACCTGGGTACTCTCCAACCACGACGTGCCGCGCGTGGCGACACGCTATGCCCTGCCGCAAATCAAGGCGACGCGCTACCACCAGATTGCGCTCGACTGGCTCTTGCGCGACGGGTCGTCTTATGACGAGGACCGTGAACTCGGCGAGCGCCGCGCGCGGGCGGCCCTTTTGCTTGAGCTGGCGCTTCCGGGCTCGGCATACGTGTATCAGGGTGAGGAGCTCGGCCTTTTTGAGGTGGCTGATATCCCGTGGGCTGCACTCGAAGACCCTACTGCGACCAATACGCACGGACCGAAGCGTGAGAAGGGGCGCGACGGCTGTCGTGTGCCCCTGCCGTGGGTGGCGGCGGACGATCCCGCGCATGGCGGATCGTTTGGGTTTTCGCCGGCAGACGCCGATGCGGCGCCCCATCTGCCGCAGCCTGCATGGTTTTCCGATTATGCTGCCGATAGGGAAGAAGTGGACCCGACATCGATGCTTGCGCTCTATCGTGACGCCCTCTGGCTGCGGCGCAAGCTGCGCGGGTGCGCCAACGATCTTGCGTGGCTCGATCTTGACGGGCGCACCGGTCTTGCGGATGGTGCCGAGGGCGCTGAGGGCGGCGTCATCGCCTATCGTCGCGACAACGGCTGGGCGTGTGTGACGAACTTCGGTGCAGCACCCGTGGAGCTGCCGGCGGGCAGGGTCCTGCTCACCTCATCACCGCTTACAGACGGCAGGCTCGCGCAGGACAGCTCTGCCTGGATCATGCTCGGTGAGATGTAGGGGCATCTCGCTGCGAGCCTGCGTTTGTTCGCGCCTTTCGTGACGACTGATGCCCTCGCGAGAGCGTCGCAAAACTTTTCAAAAAAAGTTCTTGCATAGGATGCGGGCATCACGTAAGATTAATCCTCGTAAGCGGACATGGCTCAGTTGGTAGAGCACAACCTTGCCAAGGTTGGGGTCGCGGGTTCGAGCCCCGTTGTCCGCTCCATTTGGGCGTTTAGCTCAGGGGGAGAGCGCTTCCCTGACACGGAAGAGGTCAGAAGTTCAAATCTTCTAACGCCCACCAAATGTTCGCAGCTCAGAGGCTATGTCCTCTGAGCTGTTTTGTTTTGCTACCAAGCACGCCGCCAAATATGCCAGCAAATATTGATCCAAGGTCCCCGTAGAGGTGCCGGCAGGTTGCATACGTCCTGGCCGACCGTGACCGCAACATGTTGGTCAAGCATAATCTTTTGGATTCTTTTGGCGTGAGCGGCTTGGTTTTGGTAGGATTTGTCAGCGGCTTGACTAAGGGGGTTTTATAACTGCCATGCAGGTAGCCGTGTTGGTAACGTTTTACCGACTTGCCAAGAACCCCTCATAATTAATGCGTCTGCAAAATGACTAATTGCTTTGACCTGCTGAAACACTATATGTTGTGTTTGACCTAAAAAAAGAATACAGGATATAGATGCCTCTTTGTCGTATGATAGATGGCGGACAGAGAACGAGGACCTTATTCGCCCCATTTGGATGGATCTTCGAGCCCCTTGATTGGCTGCGAGGATTGTCCGCATGAGGGCCTATGGTTTTCGAAAACACAGATTGCGCGACGGCGCCGCAAGACAGGGGCAAGCCCTGCCGGGCATCGTTTGGCTCTGAAGCGCAATACGATTTCGACGCGAAAGAGGCAAGAGGATGAAGATCATCAAGCGCAGCGGCACCGAGGTTGTCTTTGACATCGATAAGATTGTCAATGCCATCCGCGCCGCAAACTTGGAGGTCGAGGAGAGCTCTCGTCTTACCGACCGCCAGGTGGTTTACGCGGCACAAAACGTCGCCGAGGCATGCGAGAACGCGGGTCACACCGTGTCGGTCGAGGAGATCCAGGATCTGGTCGAGGACGAGATCATGCGTCTCGACTGCTACGAGGTCGCTCGCCATTACATCATCTATCGCTATGTTCAGAGCCTGAAGCGCCAGAAGAACACGACCGACGACAAGATCCTGTCGCTGATTGAGTGCAACAACGAAGAGGTCAAGCAGGAGAACTCCAACAAGAACCCGACCGTCAATTCCGTTCAGCGTGACTACATGGCCGGCGAGATCTCCAAGGACCTGACTCAGCGTGTGCTGCTGCCCCAGGAGATTGTGGATGCTCACAATGAGGGCCTGATTCACTTCCATGATTCGGACTACTTTGCCCAGCACATGCATAACTGCGACCTGGTGAACCTGGAGGATATGCTCCAGAACGGTACTGTTATTTCGGGCACGCTGATCGAGAAGCCGCACAGCTTCTCGACTGCCTGCAACATCGCGACGCAGATTATCGCTCAGGTTGCTTCCTCCCAGTACGGTGGCCAGTCGATTTCGCTGACCCATCTTGCCCCGTTCGTCGAGGTGAGCCGTCAAAAGATTCGCGGCGAGGTCGCCCGCGAGCTCGAGGAGCTCGGCGTTTCCGCATCTCCCGAAAAGGTCCGCGAGGTTGTTGAGGACCGCCTGCGTGACGAGATCCGTCGCGGCGTTCAGACGATTCAGTATCAGGTCGTGACCCTTATGACCACGAATGGCCAGGCGCCGTTCGTGACGGTCTTTATGTACCTCAATGAGGCCCGTACGCCCCAGGAGAAGCATGACCTTGCCATGATTGTGGAGGAGACGCTTCGTCAGCGCTATGAGGGCGTTAAGAACGAAGCCGGCGTGTGGATCACCCCGGCGTTCCCCAAGCTCATCTACGTGCTCGAGGACGATAACGTTCACGAGGATTCCCCGTACTTCTACCTGACTCAGCTGGCTGCCAAGTGCACCGCCAAGCGCATGGTGCCCGACTACATCTCCGAGAAGAAGATGCGTGAGCTCAAGCTGTCGAAGGGCGAGACCGCGGGCAACGGCGACTGCTATACCTGCATGGGTTGCCGCAGCTTCCTGACGCCCGACCGCTCCGGTAACGGATTTAACAACGTGGCCAACGCGCTGAACTATGACCCGAACAAGCCCAAGTACTACGGTCGCTTTAACCAGGGCGTTGTGACCATCAACCTGCCCGATGTCGCGCTGAGCTCGCATCAGGACATGGACAAGTTCTGGAAGATCTTCGACGAGCGCCTTGAGCTGTGCCACCGCGCCCTGCTGTGCCGTCATGAGCGTCTGATGGGTACGCTTTCGGATGCCGCACCGATTCTTTGGCAGTACGGCGCCCTCGCCCGCCTGAAGAAGGGCGAGACGATCGACAAGCTGCTCGTGGGCGGTTACTCCACCATTAGTCTGGGTTATGCCGGTCTGTACGAGTGCGTCAAGTACATGACGGGCCACAGCCACACCGAGAAGGAGGGCACGCCCTTTGCCATGGCCGTCATGCAGCGCATGAACGACAAGTGCGCGGAGTGGAAGGCCGAAAGCGATATTGACTTCTCGCTGTACGGTACCCCGCTTGAGTCGACGACCTACAAGTTCGCCAAGTGCCTGCAGCGTCGTTTTGGCATCATCCCGGGCGTGACGGACAAGGGCTACATCACCAACAGCTACCACGTCCACGTGTCCGAGGAGATCGACGCATTCGACAAGCTCAAGTTCGAGGGTATGTTCCAGCAGCTTTCGCCGGGCGGTGCCATCTCCTACGTCGAGGTTCCCAACATGCAGGACAACCTCAAGGCTGTCATCCGCGTGATGCAGTACATCTACGACAACATCATGTACGCCGAGCTCAACACCAAGAGCGACTACTGCCAGGTGTGCGGCTACGATGGCGAGATCAAGATTGTTGAGGATGATGGCAAGCTGGTGTGGGAGTGCCCCAACTGCGGTAACCGCGACCAGGAGAAGATGAACGTCGCTCGTCGTACGTGCGGTTACATCGGTACCCAGTTCTGGAACCAGGGCCGAACCGAGGAGATCCGCGACCGCGTGCTGCATCTCTAATACCGCTCCGGGGCTGAACCGAGAGGGCCGCTTGGGCATTTGCTCGCTATTTCGGACAGTCCGGCGCAAGACGAAGGCCACATTAAGTGGCCTTCTTTGCGTGCGGAACTCATATCGAGCAAAAGCCCAAGCGGCCCTCTCGGTTCAGCCAAGTTGATGTAGCTGAGATGCAGCATGCGGTCTGCTCGCTCCTCGAAGTTCTTAGCGGAAATAATTTGAGCTGCAGCTGCGATTTACTTGCGATGGCGGTTGAGCCGCAACCCAGTTTTTATTGGACCTCGAAC
>UQPL01000069.1:0-9545 GCA_900542895.1 uncultured Collinsella sp.
CGGTCACCAACGCTGCCAACGAGAGCTACGGCACCATCAGCCTGCAGCAGGCCTTTGCCGTGTCCTCCAACGTCGTCTTTGGCCAGGTGGCAAACGAAGTTGGCGCAAACACGCTCGTGCAGTTTGCCAACGCCTTTGGCTACGGCCAAAAGCTCGGCCAGGACCTGACCTCCGCGGCCTCCATCATGGCCGACCCGTCGCTCATGACCGAGTGGGAGACCGCCTGGGCCGGCGCCGGCCAGCCTGTCGGCATGGACCACACGCCCGGCCCGCAGACCACCGTCATGCAGAACGCCGTGATTGCCGCCGCCATCGCTAACAGCGGCGTGGTCATGGACCCGTACTTTGTAGCCCAGGTACTCGCCCCGGACGGAACCGTGGTCAAGACCACGCAGTCCCGCTCGCTTGGTCAGGCCGTCAGCTCCGCCACGGCCGACCAGGTCAAGCAGGCCATGCTTGCCGTCGTCCAGTCCGGCACCGGCACCGATGCCCAGATCCCCGGTGTCAAGGTCGCCGGCAAGACCGGCTCGGCCGAGACCGGCGGCACCAACGTCAACTCGATGTTTGTTGGCTTTGCACCTTACGATTCACCCACGGTTGCCATCTCGGTGGCCCTGGAGGATTACGACAAGCACGACGTCGAGGCGGCCAAGATTGCCGGCATCGTCCTGACCGCGGCGCTCGCCGCACAGGGAGCGTGATGCCCGTGATCAAAGCGGATACTTGGGGCGCGCCGCGGCCGATGAGCTAGCGGCAACGCGCCACACGGCCCCAGCGGCCACATCGTAGGTACTACACACATCGTTGAGCGAATAGTTATGTTAGGAGCAGGAATGGAACAGAGGGTCCTCGGGGGAAGATACCTCCTCAAGGATAAGGTGGGAACAGGCGGCATGGCGACCGTCTACCGTGCACAGGACCAGGTCCTCGACCGCACGGTTGCCGTCAAGATCATGCTGCCGCAGTATGCTGGCGACGCAACCTTCGCCGCACGCTTTAAGCAGGAGGCCCAGGCAGCAGCCGGTCTCTCCTCCCCCTATATCGTGGGCGTCTACGATTGGGGCAAGGACGGCGACACCTATTACATCGTCATGGAGTACCTGCGCGGCACCGACCTTAAGAGCGGCATCAAGAGCCACGGCGCCCTCGACCCCAAGAAGGTCGCCCAGATCGGCTCGCAGATCAGCTCCGCGCTTTCGGTCGCCCACAAGCACGAAATCATCCACCGCGACATTAAGCCGCAGAACATCATGGTGCTGCCCGACGGCAACATCAAGGTGATGGACTTTGGCATCGCGCGCGCCAAGAACAGCCACCTCACGCAAGACAACAACGTGCTGGGAACCGCCCACTACGTCAGCCCCGAGCAGACCCGCGGTCAGGACCTCGGCCCCACCTCGGATATCTACTCGCTGGGCGTCGTGATGTACGAGTGCGCCACCGGCCGCGTTCCCTTTGACGGTGACGACGCCATCTCGGTCGCACTCAAGCAAGTCAACGAGTTGCCTATTCCGCCGAGCCAGATCAACTCCGGTGTCGACGCCGACCTTGAGCGCATCATCCTCAAGTGCATGGAGAAGGACCCAGTAAACCGCTTCCAGACCGCCGACGAGCTACGTCAGGTGCTCAACAGCTACCTGTCGGGCCGTGCCGTCAACGTCTCGGAGCCCACGCGCATCATCGGTGCCCCCGGTGAACTGGGCGCCACCAAGACTCGCGAGCTTTCCGATCAGACGCGCGCCATGGTGCGTCCCGTCTCGGGCGTGAGCGGCCAGAATACCGCCCGTAGCTCGGTTTCGGGCTCCACCGGCTCCTACGAGGTCGAAGAGCCCAAATCCAACAAGAACAAGATCATCGCCGCCGTGGTGGCAGCGGTTGCCGTCATCGGCATCGTGGTGGCCTTTGCCACAGGACTCTTTGGCGGCGAGCAGGTCACCGTGCCCGACGTGCTGGGCAAGGACCAGCAGACTGCCGTCGAGCTGATCAAGGAAGCCGGCCTCGAGGTCGGCACCATCGACCAAAGCTACAACGACGATGTCGACGAGGGCAAGGTCGCCGAGCAGACGCCCAACGGCAACACCAAGAAGGCCAAGGGCACCAAGGTGAACCTGGTAATCTCCAAGGGCCCCAAGCCCTCCGAGAAGGTTGAGGTTCCCCGGCTTGTCGGCCTGACCAAGGACCAAGCAGAAGCCGCACTGGCAAGCGTTGGCCTGAAGGGCAACGCCTCCGAGGAGGCCAACGAGGCTGATGAGGGCCAGGTCTTTGAGCAGGGCACCGAAGCCGGTAAGGAAGTCGCGAAGGGCACGACCATCTCGTACAAGGTCTCGAGCGGCCCGGATACCACGTCCGTCCCCGACCTGACCGACATGACCGAGGCCCAAGCACGCAACGCCCTCGATATGGCAGGCTTTGGCGTCGACGTGAGCTACCAGGAGAACGACTCGGTTACCGAGGGCACCGTGATCAGCTGGAACCCCAGCGGCAAGCAGAAGCCCGGCGCCACGATTACCGTCGTCATTGCCAAGAAGTCCGGCAAGGCCAGTGTTCCGGGCAACCTGTACGGCAAGAGCATATCCGCCGCCGTCACCGCGCTCAACAACGCCGGTTTCTATAACATTGGCTTCTGTGACCAGAACGGCAATCCCGTAAGCGGTAACGAGGATGCCACCGTTACAGGCGTCTCCCCCACCGGCAAGCAGTCCACCGACAGCACGATTACACTGACGGTCGCACTTTCTGGTTCGGGTTCGGGCTCGGGCTCGGGCACGGGCACGGGCGACGATTCCGGTACGACCAACTAGTCGCCACCTCACCGCTCATTACGGCTTTCGCCGCAAACATATTCGCTCACAGGCGCCCGCTTGCTCCCCGGCAAGTGGGCGCTTTGTTTATCGACAGGCCAGGGCTCCATAGCAACACAAAGAGGCCCGCAAAAACAAGCCTCCCAGGTGACAACAGAATATGTAATGCAGTAATTACTAGCCGCAGAACTTCACCATGGTCTCGACCACGAGCTTCTCGGAGTTGAGCTGCTGTATCATGATGCCCTGCTGGAACAGCGGGATGTTGGCGCGCGTGCGCTCCGGATCGGAGTGCTCGACGAACTCCTTCTTATCCAAGGTGCAGACCGAGCGCGACAAAACGACTTCGAAGCGACCCATTACGGCATCGCGCATGCGCTACAATCTCGGTTAATCTGTTAACCACCCGAAAGCAGCAGGAGGCCCCATGCCCACACCAGGCAAGCGCCCATCCATGCGCCAGATTGCCGTCGTGGCCGGCGTATCCGTCGCCACGGTCTCCCACGTCATCAACGGCAGCGGCCGTTTTTCCGAAGACACCCGCAAACGCGTGGAAGCCGCCCTAAAGGAATACGGCTACGTCACGAACATGGCGGCGAAGAGCCTCCGTATGGCCCAGTCCCGGACCATCGGCATGATCGTGCCGGACATCTCCAACGACTTCTTTTCCAAGATCGCCCTGCATGTGGAGCGCGAGCTGGCAACCGAGGACTACTCGGTCTTTGTTTGCAACAGCGCCAATGACCCCGCCCGCGAGCGTGACTACTTCCGCACGCTGGCAAGCAAGCAGGCCGACGGTATCATCTGTATCTCCGGCCTGCGCAGGCTCGACGGCGAGTTCGTCCCCCACGGAATCCCCGTGGTCTGCATCGACCGTGCGCCCGAAAACGACCTCGGTTTCCCACACGTGGGCTCCGACAACATCGGCGGTGGCTACATGGCGACCGAGCACCTCATCGAGCGCGGCTGCAAGGACATCCTGAGCATCTCGAGTTTTACCGCCAACTACCCCGGCAACGAGCGCCAGATGGGCTACGAGCGGGCGCTCGCCGCGCACGGAATGCCGCTACGCCGCGACTACCAGCTGTTTGTCTCGGGTAAGCAGCCGAGCATCATCGAGTCGGAAGAGCTCGTGACCGACTTCCTCTCCACGGGCTACCCCGTCGACGGCGTCTTCGCCCATAGCGACCACGCAGCCGTGGGCGCGCTGCGTGCGCTCGTTGCCGCCGGCAAGCGCGTACCCGAAGACGTCCGTCTCATCGGCTTCGACGATTCCGTTTACGCGCAGCTTCCGACGCCGCAAATCAGCACCATCCGCCGCTTCCCCGAGCGCCTCGCGCACGAGGGATGTCAGGCCCTGCTCGCCCTGCTGCGCGGCGAAGAGCCCGAGATGGAGACGCTTGTCCCCGTTAAGCTCGTGCAACGCGCGAGCAGCTAGACAGCGGGCAGCGAATAGCCGCGTTTTTCTCTCGCATGTGCTCTATCCCACGCGCGACATGCAAAAAGCCCGCCACCACACGGGTGACGGGCTTTCCGCTACCAGCCGCGTGCTTCCTCCGCACGTACGAGCTGACGAGCCTCGATCTGGCGAATCATATCGATGCGTCGCTGGTGACGGCCGCCCTCGAACTCGCCGGTGAGCCAGGCGTCGACAATCATTTTGGCCAGCTCGATGCCTACCACACGAGCACCAAATGCGAGCATGTTGGTGTTGTTGTGCTCGCGCGACAGGCGAGCGGAATACGGCTCAGAGCAGGTGCAGCAACGGATACCGCGCACCTTGTTGGCGGCAAGCGAGATGCCCACACCCGTACCGCAGATAACGATACCGCGATCAACCTCGCCGGACATGACAGCGTCCGCCACGGCCTCACCCGCGATGGGATAGTCAAAGCGCTCGGTGCTGTCCGTACCGAAGTTCACGACTTCGTAGCCGTACTTCTCCTGGATATACGCCGTGATGGCTTCCTTGTACTCGACTGCGACGTGGTCGTTTCCAATACCGATCTTCAAAAGAGACCCCTTTCCATAAGAACCATTCGCGCATGCCGCGCGCTCAATCCGTCCTAATTCGCCGTTCCGCTTCTAATACACCTCGCCGGCGCGCAAACGGCGCAGACACTCCTCGTAACCAGCGTCCTTGCCAAACAGCGCACTGGTGCCCAGGATAAATCCGTCCGCGCCAATGGCGGACAGGTCGCGCACGCGCTCGGGCGAGCAGGCGCCGTCGATCATGAGCTTGAAGCCAAAGCGCTCCTTCAGCGCGGCAAGGCGACGCACCTTGTCGTTCGTGAACTCGATAAAGCTCTGACCGGCAAAACCCGGATTCACCGTCATGACCATCACGTAATCGCAGAGGTTCAACATCTCCTCGATCTCGGAGATAGAGGTGTCGGGGTTCACGGCGATACCGGCGCTCTTGCCGAGGGACTTAATCGCGGCGAGTGTCTTGACCACGTAACGCTCGGACTCCGGATGGATATAGATGATGTCCGCGCCGGCGGAGGCGAAAAGTTCAACCTTGCTGGCAGGATTCTCGACCATAAGGTGCACGTCGACGAGCTTGTTGGTGGCAGCTCGCACGGCCTTGATGTCTTCGAGACCCATGGCGAAATTGGGAACGAAACTGCCGTCCATCACGTCGCAATGGAAGATGTCGATGCCGGCGGCGTCGAGATCCTCGACGGTCGCACGCAGATTGCCGTAGTCGGCGCACATGAGACTGGGGCAGAGCAGCATAGTGAACTCCTTATCTGCTCGGTGATTATCTACTCGGTGGTAATTAATCGTTTAACCTTTATCTACAGTCTGGCTGATTAATCGTTTAACCACGTTGTTAACCTGCAGGCTTTTCCAGATTCACAACGTTGCCATATTTGCCTATCTAGCTGGTATCATGCAGGAGCCCGCACCACGAAACGCTGTCGTATTCCCTAGGAAGAAATCCCGCTACGCGGACAGCAGCAGCCAGGGGCCGCAATCCGCAGACCTGAGCCCGGACCCCCTACGCTCCAGGCGTGATCAGGCGCGCGCACTGGGCGATCTTCTCGTCATAGGACTCCGCGATAATCGACACACCATCGAACCCAAACGCGCGAACATTCGAGAACTGATGGAACTTCGAGCTGTCGCACAGCACGTACGCCTTATTCGAATTCTCGCGCACGATGCGCTTCTTCGCCGCCTCAACGTAGGAGGGCGTCATGACGCCGCGGTCCTCGTCAATCGCGTTGGTCCCGATAAACGCCTTATCGAAGTACAGATCGCGCAGGATCGATTCGGTCATAGAACCGCAGAACGAGGAGTTCACATAGTTGAACTCGCCACCCACCACGATGAGCTGGGCGCGCGTCTCGCTCTTAATCAGGCACGCCGAGGCATCCGTCGTGTAAATTGTCACGTCGCGGTCGAGCAGCAGACGCAGCAGCGCCGTGCAGGTGGAACCCGAGTCCAAGTAGAGCGTGTCCCCGTCCTCAACAAAACGCAAGGCGACTTGGGCAATCTGTTCCTTCTCACTCCCGTGTAGGCCCGAACGCGTCGAGATACTCACCTCGTGGACAGCCGAGAGGAGCCTCACCGCGCCGCCCGAAAGATGCTCAACCTTGCCAAGCGCCTCCAGCTCCTTGAGGTCGCGACGTAGCGTCGAAATAGAGACGCCCGGCAGCTCCTCCTGCAGCTCGGAAATCCTCGCGAGGCCCGACTTCTGCAGGCACTCTACAATTCGCTCCTGGCGCTCATACGGAATCATATTGGGAACCTCTCCAAACCACTCTGCTTCACGCTCGTTCATTTCTTTTCGAAAAGTGTAACGCACAAGCAGAATAGCGGCCGCCACCTGTTGCGATGACGACCGCTTAATCGATTGACCTACCCTCTCGTTCACAATTTGAACGAGGTTGACACACCTCGCGTAAGCGCGACGCTCTTCAAGCGAAGAGAACGACCCTAGGAGAGGCGGCGCATCCGGGGCTCTTAGGCGAGCTGATCCTCCTTGCCGGTGAAGGCGAAGGCAAGAACACCGGCCACGACGGCGGAAATGAGCATGCCGACCATAGCCCAAGCGAAGTTCATGGGGTCGGAACTCACGAAAGCCGGGAACGTAGTGACGGAACCGAAGGTGAACGCAGTGGTGACGACCTTCATGATACCGAGGAACGCGCCGCCGACGGCACCGCCGATGATCTGCGCAAGCCAGACCTTCTTGTTCTTCACGAGCATACCGAACAGCGTGGGCTCGATGATGGCGGACAGGGCGATCGATACGACACCGGTCATCGCGAAGCTCTTGAGCTTCTGGTCGCGGGCCTTGAGGAACACGCCGAAGTCGCAGCCGATAACGGCGAAGTTGCAGGCGAAGGTGAAGGGGCAGATGTAGTCGAAGCCGTTCTGAGCGATGTTGTTGATCATGATGGGGTTCACGGCCCAGTGGATGCCCATGGACACCAGCACGGACCAGCCGCCGCCAACCAGCACGCCGGCGAACACGGAGCTGCGCTCGATCAGCCAGTTGACCACGAAGGCGATGGCCTCACCAGCGTAGACGCCCAGGGGACCGATGACGAGCATGGTGAGCGGAACCATAACGATCAGGGAGATGGCGGGCAGCACGACGAGCTTGAGCATCTCGGAAACGTGCTCATCGAGCCACTTGTACAGGTACGAGTAGACCCAGACAGACAAGATGGCAGGGATAACCGTGGAGTTGTAGTTCATGAGAACCACGGGGATGCCGAAGAAGTCCGTCATGGCGCCGTTGCCCGCGCCGCCCATGAGGGCGATGAAGTCCGGGTAGAGCAGGCACGCGCCGAGCAGCGCCGACAGGTACGGGCTCGCGCCGAAGCGCTTGCCGGCGGAGAAGCCGAGCAGCACGGGCAGGAAGTAGAACACGCTCATGGCCAGGGTGTACAGGATGGTGTAGGTACCCGTGCCCTCAGCGATGATGCCGAGCTGGGCGGCCAGGATAACGAAGCCGCGCAGGATACCGGAGCCGGCCATGGCGGGCAGCAGCGGGGCAAAGATGCCGGAGATCGCGGAGAAGACCTGGCTGACGATGCTCTCGCCCTCGTCCTTGGTAGCAGCGGAGATTTCCACGCCCGAACCCTTGACCAGCGGCTCAAACTTCTCGTACAGCTTCGGGACCTCAGTGCCGATGAGGACCTGGTACTGACCGGCCTTGTTCAGCGTGTTCACAACGCCTTCGACTTCCTTGACCGCAGCGTCGTCGCAAGCCGCGTCGTCTTTGAGATTGAGGCGCAGGCGCGTCGCGCAGTGCGTCATGCCCGAGATGTTCTCGGGACCACCGACGGCGTCCAGAATCCCCTGAGCCATCGCGTTCCAGTCGCGTTTCATTGGTTACCTCCCCATTGCGCAGAAGAGCTCGCGGACAAGCTCGGCTGCCTTAATCGCGTCGTTTGCATCGATAACGGATTGGATCTTCTCCATGCTTACGGCCTCGATGGCGTCGTTGAGCAGATGGATCATCTGGTCGTTCTGTGCAGCCTCGCCGGCAGCGAGCTCGATGACCGGGAACGTGTCGAAGTAGATTGCGCTGTCGTAACCGTGCTTCTTCACGTAGTAGAGGAACTCGAGGGTCTTCACCGGCGTGGACGTACCAATCATAAGGCCATCGTCGAAGCGACCGTTGCCGTCGTTTAGGTGAATGCCGTAGAGCTTGCCCTCGCGGCCGAACAGGTCGGCGGCCATGGCAGGGTTCTCGTGCTTCATGAGCATGTGGCAGTAATCCAGCGTGACGCCCAGGTTCGGGCGGTCTGCAGCGTTGAGAATCATGCCGGTCATACCCATGGAGTCGATGAACGCGTACGCGCGCTCCTCGTAGGGTTTGTACTCAATCGAGATCTTGAGGTCGGGCGCGTAGTCGCAAACCTTCTGGAATGCGGCTACGAGCTGGTCGAAGACGCGAGCGTAGGCGATCTGGAAGCTGTAGTCAAAGCCGTCGTGGCCGAGCCAGATGGTCACCGTGTTGCCACCGGCAGTGCGGCAGTAGTCGCACGCCTCGTAGCAGAGCTCAAGGGCTTCCGCAGCAAGGGCATCATCGGCATTGCCCAGGTCACCGTTGAGGAAGGCGTTGCGGAAGCGCAGCGCGCAGCCGTTCAGCTGCAGGTCGTGAGCTGCGAGCTTGGCGGCCATGTCCTCAGCCGTGACACCTGTGCAGTGCTCGGGGTAGTTGAGGTCGACGTGCGTGAGGCCCACGCTCTGGAACTCCGCGAACACGCGATCAAGATTCTTGTCGCCATCGCGAAAATAGGAGTTGATACGAGTTGCAAGCTTCATGCTTCTACGTCCTTTACCTTCGTCCTTGATCGTTTCTGCCCGTTCGAGCACCTGATCTATATCCGTAATTCGATAAGGGCCGCCGCCTGCGCGCCGGGGCTTACCCTGTGACATGTAGATTACTGCCACATAAGTTCATTTTCAATCAGTATTTTTCACTCTTTTTCTCATTGTGTCAGAGTTTTTCACCGTATAAAGCCATCTACCTTGTGGTTTTGCTGTTAATCAAGTTTGACCATTCTTGAAATTACCTGATTTTTTCTGAATTAATTTGCCGTTTATCGGTAAAAATCGACCGCTCACGGCTGACGGCGACGCAAGATGAAAGATACTTGCATGAGGAAAAGCACTGAATTCCCAGCGCCGATTCGAATGACGCGATTGGTGACGCGAGCGTCGACGGCCCGAATCTGCCGTCGGCCCCCACCTGTCTCTTATACACATCTGACGCTG
>UQPL01000070.1:0-9515 GCA_900542895.1 uncultured Collinsella sp.
GTATCCGTTTGAAATCGAGCGAAGGAGTGCCGCTATGGAGCAATCGAGCCTGTTTGGTGACGGCGTGGACATCGATACCGAAACGCCCGCGAGCGCGGATGCCGCCGCACCGGCCGATGCCCGTGCCCAGACGGCAGCGCGCGCGGCCGAGCTGCGCCACGAGCTCGATTACCACGCCTATCGCTACTACATGCTCGACGCGCCCGAGATCACGGACGCCGCCTTTGACAAAATGCTCGTTGAGCTGCAGGAAATCGAGGCGACCTACCCCGACCTGGTGACGCCCGACAGCTATACTCAGCGCGTGGGCGGCTACGTGAGCGAGCAGTTTACGCCGGTCACGCACATGGCGCGCATGTATTCCATGGACGATGCCATGGATCTGGACGAACTCGACGCGTGGCTCCAGCGCACTGAGGATGCGCTCGGCGCTGGTAGCGTCACCTATACCTGCGAGCTCAAGATTGACGGCTTGGGCGTGGCCCTTACCTACCAAAACGGCACCTTCGTACGCGCAGCCACACGCGGTGACGGCACCACGGGCGAGGACGTGTCGCTCAACGTGCGCACCATCAAGGATGTGCCCATGCACCTGTCCGAGCCGGCGCTTGTCCACATGGGCGCCGACCGCGAGCGTACCATCGAAGTACGCGGCGAGGTCTACATGCCCAAGGGCAGCTTTGTCCGCCTGAATGAAGAGGCCGATGCCGAGGGGCGCGATCCCTTCGCCAACCCGCGCAACGCCGCCGCCGGCAGCCTGCGTCAAAAGGACCCCAAGGTCACGGCGCGCCGCGACCTGGCCACCTTTATCTACGCCATCGCCGATACCGACCCGCTGCACGTCCACAGCCAGCGCGAGTTTCTGGACTGGCTGCGCAGCGCCGGCTTTAGCGTCAACCCCAACGTGGCACGCTGCGCCACGCCGGTCGAGGTCCACGAGTTCTGTGCCCAGGCGCTCGAGCACCGCGGCGACCTAGATTACGATATCGACGGCGTGGTCGTAAAGGTGGACAGCTTTCAGCAACAGCTCGATCTGGGCTTTACCGCCCGCGCACCGCGCTGGGCCATCGCCTTTAAGTTCCCGCCCGAGGAAAAGCAGACCATCCTGCGCGAGATTCGCATCCAGGTGGGCCGCACCGGTGTGCTCACGCCGGTCGCCGAGTTCGACCCGGTGACGGTCGCCGGTTCCACCATCGCGCGCGCCACGCTGCACAACATCGACGAGATCCGTCGCAAAAACGTGCGCGAGGGTGACACTATCATCGTGCACAAGGCAGGCGACGTAATCCCCGAGGTCGTGGGCCCGGTGCTCGATAAGCGCCCGGCCGACAGCGTTGACTGGCAGATGCCCGAGGTCTGCCCCGTGTGCGGCAGCCCCGTGGTCCACGAGGATGGCGAGGTGGCCTACCGCTGCGTCTCCATCGACTGCCCCGCGCAGCTCAAGGAGCGACTGCTTCACTGGGTGAGCCGCGGCTGCATGGACGTCGACGGCCTAGGCGACGAGATCGTCGACAAGATGATCGCCGCCGGGCTGATCCACGATGTCGCAGACTTCTACCAGCTCACGGTCGACGACATCGCCGGCCTGGACACGGGCCGCACCTATGCCAGCTCCAACAGCAAAAAGGGCGTCAAGAAGGGCGACCCCATTCCGGTGGGCCTCAAGACGGCCGAGAAAATCATCGCCGAGCTCAACAAGTCCAAGAGCCAGCCGCTCGGTCGCGTGCTGTTTGCCCTGGGTATCCGCCACGTGGGCAAGAGCGTGGGCGAGGTTATCGCCGAGCGATTCCTGTCGATTGACAAGCTTATCTTGGCGAGCGAAGAGGACATCGCCGAGTGCGAGGGCATCGGTCCCAAGATTGCGGCAAGCGTCAAGCAGTTCCTGGCCGTGCCCGAGAACCTTGCCGTGCTGGAGCGCCTGCGTCAGGCGGGTCTGTCACTCGAGGTCGACCTGGGCGCCGCGCACGCGCAGGCCGCAGCCGATGCTGGCGTGGCGGGCGAGCTCGCCGACGCACAGCCGCTTGCGGGTCTGACCTTCGTGCTGACCGGTACGCTCGTCAACCGCACGCGCGACGAGGCAGGTGCGGCGCTCAAGGTGCTCGGCGCCAAGGTTTCGGGCAGCGTGTCAAAGAAGACGAGCTATCTGGTCGCCGGCCCCAAAGCGGGCTCCAAGCTCACCAAGGCTGAGCAGCTGGGTGTGCCCGTGCTGGACGAGGACGCACTCGAGCAGATTCTGGCTACCGGCGAGGTGCCGGTGGCGTAATGGATATAGAGAATCGCAATTGCTCGCAGGCGGAAGGGCGCACGAGGCACGCCCAAGGGCAGGCAAAAGAGCACCTGATGGCGCGAATTCGCATTGCGGAACGTGAGCGCTCGGCAGGTGCGTCTCGTGATGCTTTTGAGGCGTTGACCGAGTTAGAGACGAGGCTCGGTCTAGCCTAGCGATACGGGCACCGTGATCTGCGTCACGTAGGTTGCGGGGTCGTCGCTGATGATGTCGTCGATGAGGGCGATTTCGCGCGAGGGACCGGCGGGTGTCAGGTTATGTTCGCGCATATAGCCGAGCAGCTGCTCGTAGCGCGGGTCCGCTTGCCCGTGCGTGCCACGAAAGCTAATGGTCAGGCAGCGCGCGGCGGGCCGCACCTCGACATCGCCCAGGTATTCATCGGTATCGTCGAGCAGCAAAAAGACCTCGTCGTAGCCATCAAAGTCGCCGGCGGCCAGACGCTCGGCGCTAATCCCAACGCCCAAGTTGCCCAGAAAGACAAAGGTCTCGTGCTGGCCCTTCTGCAGCTGACGAATCTGCCACTCCAGCGCATAGGCGTCGGTAGGCTTAACGCGTTCGCGCAGCACGGCGCAGCGAAGCTCGGGCGTATCGATTGTGCAAATGGTATCGAGCTTGGTGTTCAAGGCATCGCGGAGCAGCGCAAGCCGGTTATCGATCTTGCGCGACACACGCTCCAGCTCTCGGCGCTTGCGCTCGATGAGCTCCTGTTGCTGAGCCAGCTGCCGCTGCATAAGGTCCACGTCGCGCGTGGTCACAAACTCACGGATTTGCGCGAGCGGCAAGTCGAGAACACGCAGGTGACTGATGGTGTTGAGAGTGGAGAGCTGCCGCGATCCGTAGTAGCGGTATCCACTCGCCGGATCGATGTGCGCCGGATCCAGCAAGCCCATCTGCTCGTAATGGCGCAGCGTGCCCACACTCAGGTTAAACAGGCGCGCCACCTCGCCAATGCGGAGCAGGCCCTCGGTATGTTCAGGTGGCGTATCGGTCATAGGGCCGCTCCTTTCAATAGGGTCGGGGAGGCGCGCCAGGCTTGCGTTGCCCCGCTACGCTGCCAACTTGTCAAAAGCTCCGCGGCGGTTGAGCACGGTAAACGCGACAACACAGATGACTGCCGACAAAATCGATCCGCATGGCGAAGCGATGCCCATGGGAAACAACGTGTCGGAATAGGCGTTCGACAGCAGCCACGCGCCCGGCACGCGAATGAGCGCCACGGCCAGCACGTTGTGCGCAAAGCCGATGTAGCTCTTGCCGTATGCAGCGAAAAAGCCGCTAAAGCAAATGTGGATGCCGGCAAAGATTGCATCGAAAATATAACTGTGCATATAGCCGGTACCGGCCGCGACCACCGCAGGGTCCTTGGCAAAAAAGCCAATAAACGCCGGCGCCACCAGCCACATCAGCACGGTGATCAGACAGCCATACACTACCGAGATGGTCATGGCGTCTTTGAGTACCTGGCGCGCGCGGTCGCCCTTGCCCGCGCCGGCATTTTGCGCTGTGAGTGCGCTGACGGTGGCGCCCATGGAGCTCGGCACAATGAACAAAAAGCTGATCATCTTTTCGACCAGGCCCACGGCGGCGGCGTCGACGAGCCCTCGGTGGTTGGCAATGACGGTGATAAACATAAACGCCACCTGGATGCAGCCGTCCTGCACGGCCACGGGCACGCCGATCTTAAGAATGCTGCCGAGCACCTCGGGCTGGGGGCGCAGGTCGCTGCACTTAACGTGGATATTCGTTCGGCGGCTCTTGAGCCACACGAGCGCGAGGGCAACGCTGGCCGTCTGGGCGGTCACCGTGCCGAGTGCCGCGCCCACGGGGCCGAGCCCCATGTGCCCGATAAACAGAAAGTCGAGCGCGATGTTGATGATGCACGCCACGCCGATCACGTACATGGGCGAGCGCGAATCGCCCAGCCCGCGAAAGATGGCCGAAAGAATGTTGTATGCGGCGATAAACGGAATGCCGACAAAGCAGATACGCAGGTAGGCGGCGGTTCCTTCGACTGCCTCGGCCGGCGTGCCAATGAGCGCCACGATTTGCGGGCACAGTGCGAGCAGGATGGCTGCCAGCACTACCGAGACACCCATAAAGAGCGTGATGGTGTTGCCGATGGCGGTCTCGGCGCGGTCGAAGCGACGCGAGCCCACGGCGTGGCCGACGATGACCGTCGTTCCCATGGCCAGGCCCACGAGCGTCACGGTAATGATATAGAGCGTCTGCGCGCCATTACCCACGGCGGTGATGCCGGCGGCGCCGCTAAACTGCCCCATCATGTACAGGTCGGCCATGCCGTAGAGCATCTGCAAAAAGTACGAGAGCATATAGGGCAGGGCAAAGACCGCGATGGTCTTAAGGACATTGCCGCGTGTGAGGTCGTGTTCCATGGGCGGGGCTTTCTGGCTTGGTTCGTTTAGCTACCAGTGTAGTGAAAACCCTACAACGATTGTAGAGTCAAGGTTTGTGTCGACAGTGGGACGAAAAAAATCGCGCGCACCATTATTCCGAGTGAATATGGACACACGTCACGAGAACTCGCCGCCGGCGCTAACCTTGCAGAAAACGATTTCGGAATACTTGACACCATTATTCGGCGCGCAATAATACGTGCGTTTGCGAACAACGTTTGATGGGGGTTGAACCTGCGTGCGCAATCTCAAAATACTGTTTTCCTATCTAGGGGCATACCGTCGCGATGCCATCCTCGGCGTGTTCTTTGTGTCGGTCGAGACGGTGCTCGAGCTGTTTATCCCGGTCATCATGGCCAACATCATCGATGTGGGCGTGCCTGCGTGTGATATCAACTACATGCTGCTACAGGGCGCGTACATGTTGGTGTGCGCTGCGCTTTCGCTGGTACTGGGCTTGGGTTATGCCCGCACGTCCGCCCGCGTTGCCTCGGGCCTAGGCGCCAACCTGCGCGAGGCCGAGTACAAAAAGATTCAGACGCTCGCTTTTGGTAACCTGGACAACTACGACGCCAGCTCGCTCGTCACCCGCATGACCACGGACATCACCGTTATCCAAAATGCTGTGGGCAACGGTTTTCGCCCTATGGTGCGCGGCCCGGTGACGCTTATCGTCGGCCTTATCTACGCGCTGATGCTGTCGCGCCCGCTCGCCACCGTCTTTGCGATCATCTTGCCTGTGCTGGCAATCGTACTGGGCGTCATCACCTATCGCGTCAGTCCGCTCTACCGCCAACTCCAGACCTCGATGGACCACCTCAACGGCGTGGTACAGGAGGACCTCACCGCCGTGCGTGCCGTCAAGGCCTACGTTCGTACCGAGCACGAGGAGGCCAAGTTCGACACCGTCAATACCGAGCTCGCGCGCACTGCGACAAAGACCTTTGGCAGCGCGGTGCTCAACCTGCCGGTGTTTCAGCTGTCGATGTACGTGGCTGCGCTCTCCATCCTGTGGATTGGCGGCCGCATGATTCTCGCCGGCAAGTTGGGTGTAGGCTCTCTCACGGGCTTTATGAGCTACGTGCTGCTGATCATGAACTCGCTCATGATGATTTCCAACGTGTTTTTGCTGCTCACGCGCGCTCTCACGAGTGTGGGCCGTATCGCAGAGGTGCTCGATGAGGAGCCCTTTATCGCCAACCCTGCGGGAGACCTCGCGACTGCGGCGCCAGCGGACGGCAGTATCGAGTTTCGCGACGTTTCCTTTAAATACCGCGCGGATGCAGCCGAGGATGTGCTCGAGCATATCGACCTTCGCATCGAGAGCGGCTCGACGGTGGGCATCCTCGGCGGCACGGGCTCGGGCAAGAGCTCACTTGTGCAGCTGATTGCGCGCCTGTACGACGCTACCGAGGGCGCCGTGCTTGTGGGCGGACGTGACGTGCGTGACTACGACCTCGCGACCCTACGCGACGCCGTGGGCATTGTGCTGCAAAAGAACGTGCTGTTTACGGGCACCGTGCGCGAGAATCTGCAGTGGGGCAATCCGCAGGCGTCGGACGATGAGCTCCTCGCGGCTTGCCGCGCGGCGTGCGTGGACGAGTTCCTTGATCGCATCGGCGGGCTGGACGGCGAGTTGGGCCAAGGCGGCGCCGGTGTCTCGGGTGGCCAGAAGCAACGCCTGTGCATCGCGCGCACGCTGCTCAAGCATCCGCGCGTGCTCATTTTTGATGACTCCACCAGCGCGGTCGATATGGCGACCGACGCTAAGATTCGCGAGCACATCGCCCGGATTTCCGATACGACCGTGCTCATCATCGCCCAGCGCATCGCGAGTGTCATGGATGCCGATCGCATTGTGGTGTTGGACGACGGTCGTGTCCACGGCGTGGGCACGCACGAGGAGCTGCTGGCGGGCGACAACATCTACCAGGAGATTTACGCCTCGCAGATGGAGTTTGCGGGGAACGCGGACGCCGGCGATGGCAACGACGGTGGCTGCGCGAATGATCCATTTTCCTCTGTCGCATGCGGATCACCCTTGGAAGGGGGTGAGCGCCATGCCTAAGACCGCAGCCCAAGCACGCCCGGCCGACCTCAAGCGCACTGTGCGTCGCTTGCTCTCCTACATGGGGCATGCCAAGTTCTCGTTGCTCGCGGTGGGCGTGCTCGCCTCCGTCGCCGCCATCGCGAGCCTCGCCGGCACCTACATGGTGCGTCCCATCGTTAACGGTTTGGCCACGGGCGGGGAGGAACTGCTTGCCAAGCAGGTTATCCTGACGGCGATCATCTACGCCGCGGGCGTGCTCTCGGCCCTGGGCTACTCACAGATCATGGTGCGCGCGGCCCAACACGTGGTGTCCGATATTCGCCGCGACCTGTTCGCGCACATCCAGACGCTGCCGCTCAGTTATTTTGACAGCACGCGCTCGGGCGACATCATGAGTTTTTTCACCAACGACGTCGACACCGTCTCCGAGGCGCTCAACAACAGCTTTGCCAACGTGATTCAGGCCGCCATTCAGGTTGTGGGTACCACGGCTATGCTCATCATCCTTAACTGGCAGCTCACGATTATCACACTCGTGTGCGATGCGGCCATTGTGCTGTATGCGCGCTACTCGGGCGCGCGCTCTAAGCGTTTCTTTGCTGCCCAGCAGGCATCGCTTGGCGACCTGGACGGATATATCGAAGAAATGGTCTCGGGCCAAAAGGTCATCAAGGTCTTTAACCGTGAGGCAGCGAATGTCGCCGGCTTCACCTGCCGCAACGACGAGCTTCGCCGCACCGGTACCGCCGCCGTGAGCTATGCCAACTCCATGGTGCCCATGACCGTCGTGATTGGCTACGTCAACTATGCCATCGTCGCCGTGGCGGGCGGCATGCTCTGCATCAAGGGGCTCGCCGATGTGGGCGCACTTGCAAGCTACCTGGTCTTTGTGCGCCAGGCCGCCATGCCCATCAACCAGTTTACGCAGCTCGGCAACTTCTTGCTCAACGCGTTGGCCGGTGCCGAGCGCCTGTTTGCGGCTATGGACCTTGAGCCCGAGGTGGACGAGGGCTGCGTGGAGCTGGTGCAGACGGGCGATGCCGCGTGGGCGTGGAAAATTCCCGAGGGCCAGGGCGTGGGCGTCTACGGGCATCTGCATGACGTGGCAGCCGTTGATGAGTCGGGCCGCGCGGTGGCCGCCGACGGCACCGAGCTCACGTGTGGCTTGGTCCCGCTTGCCGGCGACGTGCGCTTCCATGCCGTGGACTTTTCCTACGTGCCGGGCGCCCGCGTGCTCACGGACCTCAACCTGTTTGCCAAGCCGGGGCAAAAGATTGCGTTTGTGGGCTCCACGGGCGCCGGCAAGACGACCATTACCAACCTCATCAACCGCTTCTACGAGGTCGATGACGGCGAGATCACGTACGACGGCATCGACGTCAAGCACATTGCCAAGGCCAGCCTGCGCGGGTCGCTCGGCATTGTGCTGCAGGACACGCACCTGTTTAGCGGCACCATTGCGCAGAACATCCGCTTTGGCAAGCTCGACGCGACCGACGAGGAAGTGCGCGCCGCTGCCGAGGCCGCCTGCGCCGACTCGTTTATCCGCCGCCTGCCGCGGGGCTACGACACACCGGTCACGGCCGACGGCGCCAACCTGTCGCAGGGTCAGCGTCAGCTGCTCGCCATCGCGCGCGTGGCCGTCGCCGATCCGCCGGTGCTCATCCTGGACGAGGCCACGAGCTCCATTGACACGCGTACCGAAAAGCTCATCGAGCGCGGTATGGACCGCATCATGCGCGGACGCACCACGTTTATGATTGCGCACCGCCTGTCCACCGTCCGCGACGCCGACGCCATCATGGTCCTCGAACACGGCCGCATCATCGAGCGCGGCACGCACGAAGAGCTGCTCGCCCAGCACGGCGAGTACTGGCAGCTGGCGCATGGCTTAAAAGAGCTGGATTAACCCGTTCGAGCACGATGCTTTGATCCCTCCGTGTCCCTCACCTCGCCTCAAACCATCACAACATTCGACGTATTTTGCCAAAATCGGGAAAAGCATCGAATGTTGTGATGGTTTTTTGCCACTCGACCGGGTGGAATCGCTTTCTTGTGCACGAAGGTGTGTGGACCCGTGGGCAGGGGAATAAGGTTGGTTATCCGACTCCATTGGAGGGCTCATGGACCTGCCGACCGTCCTGTCCCATAAGACTGCCTGGCTGTACCACAACGTGGCGCGCCCGTCCGAGCCGCTCTCGCGAGCAAGCAGCCTATACGATGAGGACTCGCTTGCTAACGAGGCGGAGCCGTCCGCGAGCCTGCCCAAATTGGGACTCGATGCCAAGGGGCTGAGGGCTTCAACGGCAGTTGAGATCGTTACCGACTATCTGGTTTCGCTTGGTATTCCACGAGAAGAGCTCGATCATGTCGACACGCTCGTCAACTTCGATTTTGAGCGCTCGACGCCGGTTGGATTTAGGTGCCACGTGTTTGGAGCGCCGGTACCTCCAGGCCATCTTATCGAGGTGGCAGAGGGCCTTCTAGTGGTTGATGAGGCCATGTGCTTTGTCCAAGCGGGTTCGTGGATGAGTGAGCCCGAGCAGCTGGAATATGGCTACGAAATCTGTGCCCGATACCATTTGAATCATTTGTCGACAGACGATTATATCGAGATGGGGCAGAGATATACCGTTGCCGACTTGATTGCCTATTGCAATGAGAACCGATCTCGTCAGGGGGCTATACGCGCGGCCGCCGTGCTCAGGCGCGTGCACGATGGCGCGCGGTCGCCCATGGAGACGGCCACCGCAATCATGGTCGT